>CALLME010000073.1 GCA_938007945.1 uncultured Caulobacterales bacterium | reverse complement strand
TTGTGTAAACGGATTGAAAATACGGAAATAGGGCGAGGCATCAGCGCCACTGCCCGCGACCCATTGCCAACTCGCGGCGTTACTCGCGGGGTCCGCATCGACGAGCGTGTCGTGAAACCATTTTTCGCCTTCGCGCCAATCTATCAACAAATGTTTGATCAGAAAGCTCGCCGTGACCATGCGCACACGGTTATGTTGCCAGCCTGTTTGCCAAAGTTGGCGCATGCCTGCATCGACAAAAGGATAGCCCGTTCGTCCCTTTTGCCACGCGGTGAGTGCCGCGTCATTTTTCTCCCATTCGAAACTATCGAAGTCAGATTTGAAGTTTTCGCTCGCGAGATTTGGATTGTGAAATAACAGAACATAGGAAAACTCACGCCAGCCAATTTCTGCGAGAAATTTGCGCGATGTATAATCATTGTCTTTGCACGCGTCCCAAATTTGACGCGGACTAATCTCACCATGTGCGAGGTGTGGGGAGAGGCGGCTCGTCCCGTCATGGTCGGGGCGGTTGCGTTCGTCCGCGTAACTCTCAACAGGTCCGTCGAGGAAGTCTTCTAGCGCTGTTGCCGCACCGGCTTCGCCAGGTTCCCAATAGGGCGTCATCTTCTTGCCCCAGTCAGGCTTGGTCGGTAAAAGTTTGAGGTCGGCAATGTCTAGCCCGCCTCGCAAATTTTTATAAGCGGATATTTTTGTTGGCGCAGCTATGGGCTCCGCGACGTCGATTTTTGCTTGGGCCGCGCGCCAATAGGGTGTGAAGACCTTATAGTATTCGCCGCCAGATTTCGTCTCAATTTCCCACGGCTCAGATAGAAGGTTGGCGCGGAAGGTCTCGACAGTGATGCCGTCATCTTGCAGAGCGGACTTTATTTTTGCGTCACGGTCGCGGTCGCCTTTTTTATAGCGACGGTTCCAGACAATGTGATCTGCGCCGCTTGCGTTAAATAGCGTCTCGATTTCCTCGTGGGCTTTACCTCTGCGGATGTGAAGATCAAGGCCTGCTTTGGAGAGGTCAGCGCTGAGGGAGGTGAGGCTGTGATGTAGCCACCAATCACTTGCGCCGCCCGTTTTGCGGCTTAGGTCTGTCTCATTAATATAGAGCGCGATGACGGGCTTACCGCTCTCAACAGCCCGGTGGAGAGCTGGGTTGTCGTGCAGCCGTAAATCGCGGCGAAACCAGACGATGACCGGTTTATCAGGTGATTTTTTTTCAGACACGCGGCACTCCTCTTGAAAGAGTCATACGCACCGCGCACCGACTTTGTTTCAAATTAGCGAATATCTTTGCTCGAAATATCCATGAGATCAGCCATAACAGACTCGGTCGTCGGCCAACGTCCCGCGCCTTTGCCGCGAATCTTATAAACATCACCGTCATCAAAGGTGAAAACGGCGTGCGCTTCTTCGCCGTCCGCTTGCGCGAGGAAATTGTTCTTTGACAGGTTTTTTACCTCAAGGTTTGCACTAAAGCCGTTCTTATCCCGCCAACAGGTCGCGACGCGTTTAAACGCGCCTTTGCTCGGCTCAGTTGGCGCGAAATTTTCAATCGTTTCGCGCGGAATTTCTTCAACGTCGATTGTTTCCCCAAAGCCGAGTAGGGCGACAAGACGGATTTTTGCCGCTGCGTCAGAGCCGTTGACATCGCCAGATGGATCTGCTTCGGCAAAGCCCTTATCTTGGGCCGCTTTGAGCGCCTCTGCGTAAGGCACGCCTTTGGATATTTCACCGAGCATATAGTTAGTTGTGCCGTTCAGCAGCGCTTCGACGCGCACGATACGGCCCTTTTCACGCAAGCACATCTCAAGCACTGGCATGCCGCCCCCTGCGGCGGATGAGAACATAAGTTCTGCGCCTTCTGCTTTCGCAAAGTTGATGAGATCTTGTCCGCCCGCCGCAATGGCCTGCTTATTGGCTGACACGACATGCACGCCGCGAGAGAGGAGCTTGCGGCAATATGTAAGCCCTGGCTCAATCGGGCCAGACACGTCAATAAATATATCAGGTTCAGACGCGAGAACGTCATCGAAATCATCGGTCAGCAAATTCGGGTCTATACCTTCGTCGATATACTTTTGGACGTTTCGGACAAGGATTTTTACCATTGTGAAGCGCTCTGGCATGGATTTGACACGGCGTAAGACACCGCCGCCCACAACACCGCAACCCATCATGGCCACACGCAGCGGCTTGATAACTGGCGCGTGCTTTGGCTCAGATGTCGTCCCACCAACTGTTGTATAAATAGGCACGCCAATAGTGCCTATATCAAATTCGAGCGCATTGTCTTTGGCGTATTGCATGGCTTTTGACGCCACAAGCGGACCTGCGCGTTTCATCGCGTCATCCCAGCTGATAGTATCAAAACGATTCGGCGCGGGCCCGCTGCCGCGCGGGTCATGCTCATAGACACCGTCGACATCTTTGAGGAGGAGCGCTTTCACGCCGAGTTGCTGCGCGACATAAATCGCTGTCATATCCGCACCGCCATTGCCGAGTAAGACAGGGCGGTCTTTCTCGCCAATACCGACATAGCCGGGCATGACGATAATGTCGTGGTTCTTTAGGTCTTGTTCGAGCTGCTCTGTATTCATGCCGACAAGTTCAGCATCCGTTGCGGGGCCTTTGGCCTTAAGGCCGAGGTCTCGGGCTTGGCGCACAAAAGCGGGCGCGCCGATACGTTCCAGAGCTAGCGCGAGCAAAGCGGCGGAGCGGCGTTCGCCGAGGTGTACGAGTTCTGGGAGATTACGGGCCGTCCCTTCGGGGCCAACTGCACGTGCTTCCGCCATCAAGCTATCTGTCGCGTCACGCTGAGCACTCATCACGGCGACGACGTTTTGGCCTTTGCGGTAGTGGCTGTAAATTTCGCTCGCAGCATTGGTATAATCGTCCAGAGATTTTAACACGCTGTGACCCAAATTTACGACGATAATAGGGACGGGCATAAGCCACTCCTTAGAACAATTTGAGCGCGCTGACTAAGCGGCGTTGCGGGCAGAGTCAATCATGGCTGAGCCGACGCGTGTCACGGCACACAGCCCGTCCGCCACTAAATTCATCGTTTTGTTAACTTAAAGGCTCTGGGCGGACGCCTAAACGGCACAAAACTTGCAATTTATGGCTAATACTTTGCCAATCCGGCGGGCATTATAGGAGTTATCAGTGGCAGTATTTGTAAATCAAAACGGGAACCAAACCTTTCGCGGGATAGCGGGCGAATATAACCAGGTAGATTACTCACTGTCTCTGTCTGAGTTTAGAGTTTACCGCAATGAGGACGGCTCCGTCACCGTCGAGCACCCAACGCTAGGTACAGATACACTCATCGGTATAGATGGGTTCTGGTTTGCAGGTGACGAAAGCTGGTATTCTATCGAAGACGCGATCTCTATGACAGAAGGACCTGCGGCGGGCGGGTTTCGCATTGACGCGTGGGGCAATCTTATCGGCACAAACGGCGATGACCGTCTCGTAGATACGGCAGAGATAGACGGGCTTTATGGCGGTCTTGGCAATGACCGATTGGTGGGCCGCGAGGATGCCTATTCGCAAGGTGCATTTAACGGGGCAGCCGCAGATTACACCATTACAGTCGCCGCCAATGGTAATGTCATTTTCACCCACCCGACTTGGGGTCGCGATACGCTGTCCAATATTGACGGTATTTGGTTCTCGGGCGAGGCGCGGTGGTATGCCATAGACGACTTGCTGCCAGATGATAACAATCCAGATGACCCGACTGATGAATTTCGCGTCGATGCATGGGACAATCTTATCGGCACAGACGGTGATGACCGTCTTGTTGATACGGCAGAGCTGCGCGGGTTATACGGCCTTGAGGGTAATGACACGTTGGTTGGGCGTGCTGATGCCTATTCGCAAGGCATTTATAATGGGTCTGCAGAGGACTACACCATTACGCAACAAGCCAATGGCAATGTCATTTTTGATCACCCTGTTTGGGGACGCGATACACTCATCGATATTGACGGCATTTGGTTCCTTCAAGAAGCCGCGTGGTATTCTATTGAGGACTTGATTGATGACGCCCCGCAGCAAGAAACTGGCACGCTCATCAACGGCGTCATCACGGGCAGTGATGAGGTCAATGATTTCATGACCGGCACAAACGCCAATAACGTCTTTTATGCAGGTCGCGGTAACGATGTTATCAACGGCGAAGGCGGCAATCGCGATACCTTGCGCATTGATGGCGATATCATCGAATGGACGTTCAATTTTGCAAACAACGGCGCGCTCATCATGACACACCCAACATGGGGCGAGAAAACATTGACGGGAATTGAAATCCTATTCTCTATCCGCGCGGGTCGTAATTATACGATTGATGAAGCCATTGAGTTAACAGAGAACTTGCCAGAGTTCCGCCTTGATGCTGATGATGTGCTCAATGGTACCAATGGCGACGACATTATGATTGGGGCAACGGCAGGCACGAACTTCTACGGCGGGCTTGGTGATGATGTCTTCACAGGTAGCACGCGTAATTATGACCAGATAAACTATGACGGCGACCGAAGTGAATACACATTCACACAAAACGGTGATGGCTCTATTACGGCGGATCACCCGATTTGGGGCACAGACACATTTACCGATATTGAAGGCATGTTTTTCAACGGCACGGAAAACGGCGGTGAGTTTATCCTTGTCGATGATTTATTTGGCTAGCCTCGCAGCTCTAAGCCCTTGACGCGCAAAGCTGTGCGCGTCATATCACCTCCATCATCAAGACCGACTGAGGGACAGGCCCGTTAAGCTCAATGCTTGGGACGTCGGGGCAACCACACACAAGTGTAAGGTGCCAAATCCTGCGCAGAGACACTAAGTGTCCGCGGAAGATGACAGAGGCTTTGGCCGCTTTCTTCCATGCGTAATAATTTTCTTGAGGCAATGGAGGTGTCATGGCGCGTGATATTACAGTCGATCTTGGCGATCTGAAACTAGAGCGCGGCGAAATCCTTCGCGGTGATGTCGCCCATGCGCGGATATGTGGTCAAGACGGCGCGCCGATTATCGTTGTGCTAGGTGGCATCTCTGCCACGCGCTTTGTTGCCGACGGGGGTCGCAATAATCGTGGGTGGTGGTCAACACTCGTTCGGAATGGCGGGCCAATTGACCTCTCGCGTTTCCAAGTCCTCGGCCTTGAATTTGCCCCAACAGGTGATTGCACAGATTGCCCTGACGTCATCACGACGGGCGACCAAGCTCATCGGCTTAGCGCCGTGCTGGATAACCAAGGCATTGATAAAATCGCGGCCCTCGTCGGCAGTTCTTATGGCGGCATGGTGGGACTGCGCTTTGCGGAGATGTTCCCTGAACGTCTTGATAAGCTCTGTGTCATTGGCGCGGCACATAGGCCTTATCCGATTGGTGTGGCGTGGCGCGGTATTCAGCGCCGTGTTGTGCGCCTTGGCCTTGAAGCGGGTAATCCCGAAGGTGGGCTGAAACTCGCCCGCGAACTTGCGATGACGACCTACCGCACGCCCGTTGAATTTGCCGACCGCTTTGCGCTTAATGAAACAGGCACCCATCCCAGTACATTTGATATCTGTGATTATCTCGAGTCGCGCGGTAATGCATTTGCGCAGACGATGGACGCGAGGCGGTTCTTGGCGCTGTCTGAGTCGATTGACTTGCACCGCGTCGAACCCGAGAATATCTCCACGCCAACGCTCCTGATGACAGCTATCTCGGACCAGATCGCCCCGCTCGTCGATATGCAGGAGCTGCGTGACCGATTGGGAGGCGAGAGCGAACTCTATACGTTTACGTCCTTGTTTGGGCATGATGCTTTCTTAAAAGAGTATGACGCGATGGGGCCTAAACTGGCTGAGTTTTGTGCGGGGCTTTTGTAAAGTGGGGCTTTGTGATAGGATGAATGCATGACAAAACTACAGAAATTCACGAAATTTGTTGAAGCGCTTTCGGGTCAGCAGCGTGAGGATGTCGAAAGACTGATGGAGTCTGTCATGTTAAACTATGACGAGCGTTACAAGCTCTCAGCTGAGCAAGAAGCAGAGATTGAGCGCCGCATTGCGGATCCGAATAATACCGTTGTGCCCCATGACGAGATTGAGGCCATATGCGGACGCCCCATGCCAAGATGACGGTCATAAAGTATGCGCCTTCGGCGAAACATGATTTTGCAGAAATAAGCCAATATTACTTAGAAATTTCACGTCAAACTTTCGGTAATGTCATGGACGATATAGCGTCTTGCATTGATGTTCTGACCTCAAACCCAGAAGCAGGCATAAAATTTCGCAGCGCCCAACGCCGAATTGTAAGCACAAAGTATAGATTTGTTGTCGTCTATTTGCTGGAAGACAACAACCAAACTGCCCGCATTATCGGTATATATAGGTTTCAAAACAGATGAGTGATATATTCAATGTCAAAACTGACATCACAGTTTTCATATGCTTACTTATTGCTTGGATAACTTTTGTTATTATTAAAGTCTTGTTTGAAAAAACTGAACAGAGTTCAAGCTTTTTCAGAGAGTGTTTGGTCGCGTTTACGAAGACCAGTCCTATATTCGTGATTGTGTGGCTTTTTTATTGTGCTTTGATGGCAAACTATTCACCTAACTCTGTTAAACATCATCCGTGGCCATCTAATTATTTGTTTGATAATTTGTAATTTCTCGGAAAATTGAATCATGACCAAAACTTCCAAAGATCTCTCGCCGCGCACGAAGACTGTGCAGGCGGAAATCGGCACAGACACGGCTTACGGCTCTGTGCCGCCTGCGCTTTACCTGTCCTCGACCTACCGCTGGCCGAGTGTGGCGCATAAGGGGGAGTATGATTACGGGCGCACCAATAACCCCAATCGCGATGGGCTGTCGCATGTCTTGTCTGCGCTTGAGGACGGAGCAGGGGCCGTAATCACAAGTTCAGGCATGGCGGCGATTGACCTCGTCTTTAACCTCCTCAGCGTTGATGATCTCATACTCGCGCCGCATGATTGTTACGGGGGGACGCACCGCCTGCTGACCCACCGTGCGAAGCAAGGGCGTTTGCGCGTCGAGTTTGTGGATCAAGGGGACGCGAAAGCGCTCACTGCAGCAATGGCGAACAATCCGAAACTCGTTCTCATTGAAACACCGTCTAATCCGCTCATGCGTATCGTCGATATCGCGAAGATTACGAAAGCGGCTAAGGCGGTGGAGGCACTCGTCATGGTGGATAACACATTCCTCTCCCCCGCGCGGCAGAGGCCACTGGCGCTCGGCGCGGATATCGTCGTACACAGCACAACCAAATATCTCAACGGTCATAGCGATATTGTCGGCGGAGCGGTGGTTGCGAAATCCGCTGAGCATGTCGAGGCGCTAGAATGGTGGGCGAACTGTATTGGCGTGACGGGGGCGGCGTTTGATAGCTATCAAACCTTACGCGGGCTACGCACGCTCGCGCTTCGCATGGACGCTGCCGAAGGTAATGCGCTTGCCATTGCGAAAATGCTCAAAAAACACAAAGCTGTTTCGAAAGTCTACTATCCAGGTCTGCGCTCTGACCCAGGCTATAAGCTGATGAAGGCGCAGCAAGACGGGCCAGGCGCGATGTTGTCTTTTGAGCTTAAAGGTGGCTGCGAGGCGGCAGTGGCTCTCGCGGAAAATGTGGCGCTCTTCCAACTCGCGGCGAGCCTTGGTGGGGTTGAGAGCCTCATCTGTCAGCCGTCAACTATGACGCATCGCGGTATGGAGGAAACGGCAAGGCTGGAAGCGGGTATCACGGACAGTTTATTGCGTTTGTCTGTTGGTATTGAAGCCGAAGCTGACCTCATTAAGGCGCTGGAGCAAGGATTATCTGCGATATCTTAGTTTTGCGGTAAATTATTCTCGCATTATGTTTGAAATCGCATATTCGCGACAAATATTTTCCTTGTCGTGCGCGCCTTTTTAACTTATTCAATTCCTATGACGCATAACCGCCACAACCCTTTTGAGACAGACGCGCCGCGCG
>CALLME010000072.1 GCA_938007945.1 uncultured Caulobacterales bacterium | reverse complement strand
CAACGCGCTTTGAAGCTACGCGAAGATGCCTCTGCGCCTCTCTTTACGGTTATCTCCCGGCTCACGACCCAAAAGGGTCTCGACCTTCTGGCAGATATGACTGATTCTATTGTGGCAAATGGCGGGCAGTTAGCGCTGTTGGGATCTGGCGATTCCGCGATTGAGGCTGCCTTTACGGAGGCGGCAACTAAACACCCTACAGAAATTTCTGTCACAATCGGTTATGATGAACCTCTCGCACATCGCCTCCAAGCAGGCGCGGATGCGATATTCATACCGTCGCGCTTTGAGCCTTGCGGCTTAACTCAGCTTTGCGCTATGCGCTACGGCACCGTCCCAATCGTCGGGCGGGTTGGCGGGCTCAATGATACTGTTATTGATGCAAGCCCAATGGCGCTAGCAAGCGGTGCGGCCACAGGGGTGCAGTTTTCGCCTATTAATGGGCATATGCTCTATTCAGCTATAGCACGGACATTTGACCTCTATTCTAACCCTAAAACATGGAACAAGATTGTCTCAAACTGCCTCAGCGTAGATGTCGGCTGGACACGTTCAGCCGCTGAATATCGAGATTTATATCTTTCTCTCTGATGGCTGAAAAATATACAATTTCAAGCGGCGCCTCCTCACCTCTAGGACCGAGTGTGCAAAAGAATGGTGTGAATTTTGCCCTGTTTTCTGCCCATGCCACCTCGGTAACACTTTGCCTTTTTTCCCCCGATGGTCGTACTGAAACGGACCGCATTCCTCTCCCTGGAAAAACTGGCGATATTTGGCATGGTTTTGTGCCGAGCCTTAACGCGGGACAACTCTATGGATACCGCGTTGACGGGCCTTATGAACCGCTACAAGGCCACCGTTTCAATGCAAATAAACTCCTAATTGATCCCTATGCCAAAGACCTGTTTGGCAAATTCATTCAGCATGATGCGCTTTATGGATTTGAGGCGGGCTCACCAGACAAGGATTTATCTTTTGACACGCGGGATAGCGCTCCGTTTATGCCTAAATGCGTCGCAGGAGCGGTCCCATTGATATGGGACAAAACAGAACGTCCCAACACACCGCTCAAAGATACAATTATTTATGAGGCCCATATTAAAGGTCTCACCAAACGTCATCCTGACATTAAACCAGCTCACCGTGGGACATTATCAGCCCTAGCGTCCCCCGCTATTATAAACCATCTGACAGAGCTTGGCGTTACCGCAATAGAGCTTCTTCCGGTGCAAAGCTTTTTCTCGGAGCCCCGCCTGACGGATTTAGGTCTGACGAATTATTGGGGCTATAATCCCGTTAATTACTTTGCCATGCACAGCCCCTATTTCGGGCCGAACGGACCGCAGAGTTGGGCTGATGCGGTGACCGCTTTGCACCAAGCTGATATCGAAGTCATCTTAGACGTAGTCTATAACCACACAGCTGAGAGTTGGGAGCACGGTCCGACGCTATCTTACCGCGGCATTGATAACGCGTCTTATTACCAACTCCAAGACAATGCGCGCTATTACGTCAATCATACAGGCTGCGGAAACACGCTTGATATGACCCATCCTGCCGTATTGGATTTGACACTGGAGAGCCTGCGATATTGGGCCTCTGAGATGGGTGTTGACGGCTTTCGGTTTGATCTTGGGCCTGTTTTGGGACGTAATCCCGATAATTTTGAGCGTGAAGCTCAGTTTTTCAAAGCTATTGCCGCTGACCCAATTTTATCAAATATGAAGATGATTGCGGAGCCATGGGACATTGGCCCTGGCGGCTATCAACTTGGCAACTTTCCAGATGGATGGAGCGAATGGAGTGACCAATATCGCGACAGTGTACGCGCATTTTGGAAGGGCGACTCGCGGGCGCATCAAAACTTGGCCGGAAAGCTTTTGGGATCCTCCACACAATTTGAACATTCTGGCCGCTCCCCGCAAGCCGCCATCAATTTCATTTCCGCGCATGACGGTTTCACTTTGAGAGATACTGTTAGCTATAACGCCAAACATAACCACGCCAATGGCGAGGATAATCGCGATGGCCATGGTCATAATTTGTCTGACAATATGGGCGTTGAGGGCCCGAGCGATGACGCATTTATCAGAGCCGTTCGCCTCAAACGCAGTAAAAATATGCTCGCTACGCTTTTACTCTCCCAAGGTGTGCCTATGCTGCTCGGCGGTGACGAGTTCGGTCATTCTATGAAGGGTAATAATAATGCTTATTGCCAAGACAATGAGATTACATGGCTCGATTGGGATGGGGCTGAACATGAGCTCTCGGCATTTACAAAACAACTCATAGCCTTCCGAAAATCCAATCCTCATTTTTCTCAAACAGACTATCTACACGGAGAGATGATTGCAGACACGCACGTTCAAAATGCCGATTGGCTTCGCGCGGATGGCGCGCAAATGCATCCCGGAGATTGGGAAAATCCTGACTTTAAATGCTTTGCGCTACTGCTGTCTATGCAGGGCGAAGATACAATCGCGATAATCTTCAATCGCGGCGCAGATATTGACGCGCCTTGGATTGATGAAGACTGGTCGCGTGAACTAACAACAGCCGAGAACCAAACTGGTAAAATTATCCCTGCTGACAGCGTCACAGTGTTTAGCCATAAAGGTCTTTTTGTCCGTCCCGATATCTATAAAAAAGCGTTAGATACCGCCGCAGAGAAATTTGGCATTATTGATAGCTACCGCGATATAAATGGGCAAACGCACATTACGCCTGATAAAACCAAAGCCAAACTTTTAAAGGCGATGGGACTGGATTTAAAAAGCAAACAACAAAGGGACGGTACTTTCTATCCCAATCCTTCTGATGATAAGGTCTACGGCGCGGATGTATTGCGCGACCAAGGCGGATGTTGGGGCGTCACCGCCGCGCTTTATGGCCTCAAATCAGACCGTAATTGGGGGGTGGGCGATTTCGACGACCTTGCAGTCTTAGCAGAGATCATGGCAGCTAAAGGTGCAGATTTTATCGGTATTAATCCGGTTCATGCCCTTTTCCCATCTGCTCCGCATCTATATGCGCCGTACTCACCTTCATCGCGTCAATTTTTAAATGTGATGTTGATTGCGCCTGACAAAATAAAAGATCTACCCAAAGACTATGCGGGTCCTTCAAAACCAGCGCCGTCAGAACATGTGGATTACGCAACTGTTTACGCGGCGAAAATGCAAGCCTTTGAAGACGCTTACGCTGTGTTCAGCAAGTTAGATAATTCGTCTACCCAGCGCAAAGAATTTGAGAGGTTTGTCGCCTCAAACGGAACGGCGCTACAGACTCAGGCTTTATTTGATACGCTCTTTGAGACGTTACCAAAATCACAGCAGACCTATGACGGGTGGAAGAACTTCCCTGAGAAATTTTCTGAACCAGATTCCAAATCCTGCCGAGATTTTGCGGTTAAAAACGCGCAGAGATTAGAGTTTTATGCATATCTTCAGTGGATAGCCGAACTGCAATTAAAGCAGGCTCAGACGCGCGCCAAAGCGGCGGGAATGAGCATTGGTATATATCTTGATTTTGCCGTCGGAGTGGTTCCGGGCGGCGCAGGCGTGTGGAACATAAAAACGGCCTTCGCTAAAAATGTCAGCTTGGGCGCGCCCGGCGACACAGCTAATCCAGACGGACAGCGCTGGAATTTGCTGCCGTTTAATCCGTCGCATCTCAGTCAGAAAAATTACGAGCCTTATCGCAATGCGCTACGTAAGGCCATGTCACTGGGCGGAGCTATTCGAATTGACCATATTCTTGGGCACCTGCGAAGTTTCTGGCTCCCCGATGACGGGGCAGGGGGCTATGTTCAGTATCCGTTTGATGGGCTGATGCAGATGATTGCCCAAGAGTCACAAAGCCAAAGATGCGTCGTGTTTGGTGAAGACCTTGGTACCGTGCCCGACGGGTTTAGGGCGCGCATGGCGGAGTACGACCTGATGGGATGTAATATCGCTGTAATAGAACGCGATTGCCAGGGACGTATAATTTCTCCCAAAAAAATGCGGTCTCTCTCCGTCGCAGCGCTGTCAAATCATGATTTTCCGACTGTGACAGGATTCTGGAGCGGCGAAGATTTTCGGTGGCGAGAGGCCCTCGGTATTGGCGATGACTGGGAAACACTAGCGCTAGAAAAACAACGTCGCGAAAATGATAAGGCTGACTTACTGGGATTGATTAGGCGAGATCATACGGGCCCGATGACGCCGGCTCTTATGGCAGATTTGCAAGCCTGTTTTGCCAGCAGCGAGGCCTTAGCTTTCGCAGTTCAGCTTGACGATCTGTTGCTCGAACCCTTGCAGGCTAATGTTCCCGGTACGACGGATGAACAGCCAAATTGGCGCCGACGCTCCCGATTATCGCTCGATGAGATTGAGGTCGATGCAGATGTCATAAACATATGCGCGGCTATAGACAAAGCCCGGAAAGGAGACTGATATGACTTCAGTAAAAACGACCCCGTTTGATGACCAAAAACCTGGAACGTCAGGATTACGAAAAAAAGTGACCGTCTTTCAACAGGCAGGTTATCTCGAAAATTTTGTGCAATCTATTTTTGACTCTGTCCCTGAGCTAATTGGCGAGACGTTGGTTCTAGGCGGCGACGGTCGATTTTATAATGACACAGCGATACAGATAATCTTGTCTATGGCTGCTGCGAACGGGGTTGCAAAAGTTATCGTTGGGCAGTCCGGGCTACTCTCCACCCCCGCAGCTTCATGCATCATCAGGAAGTATAAAGCGGTTGGCGGCATCATCCTTTCGGCAAGCCACAACCCTGGCGGTCCGACTGGTGATTTTGGCATTAAATATAATGGCGAAAATGGCGGTCCGGCTGTTGAGTCCGTTACGGAGAAGATATTTGCGCGCAGCCTAGAAATTGACGCTTATAAAATCACTGATAACGCGGCCGTAAATTTGGATAGCCTTGGGTCAAGCTTAATAGGAGATATGCATGTCGAGATAATTGATCCTGTTTCTGACTACGCCGAGCTGATGGAAACGCTTTTCGATTTCGGCGCAATCAAAAAAATGATCGCCGCTGGATTTACGCTCTGCTTTGATGCCATGCATGCCATTACCGGGCCCTATGCGAATGAGATTTTCGTCAACCGCTTAGGCGCACCCGCAGACAGTATTATAAACGGCGTTCCGCTGCCTGATTTCGGAGGCGGTCACCCCGACCCAAATCCTGTTTATGCTAAAGCTTTATTTGAAAAAATGTTTAGTGATAAGGCCCCTGATTTCGGCGCGTGTTCTGACGGTGATGGGGACCGCAATATTGTGCTTGGCAAAGGTACTTACGTTTCACCCTCCGACAGCCTCGCCGTTATCACGGCCAATGCTCACCTTGCGAAAGGATATACTCAA
>CALLME010000071.1 GCA_938007945.1 uncultured Caulobacterales bacterium | reverse complement strand
CGTAAAACTCAGCTGATTGTTTTGTAGATCGACACAATCTAAGAAAGAAGTTAACGTGTAGACGCTCAGCCCAGCGAACTAAAGCCCCAAAACATCCCGCATCGAGTATGTGCCAGCGTCTTGCGCCACCGTCCAGAGCGCAGCGCTCACCGCCCCACTCGCAAATACACTACGGTTGGCGGCGCGGTGGCTGAGGGTGATTTGCTCGAGCTCTGAGATGAAGTGAACGTCATGAACGCCGATGATGTCGCCCCCGCGCAGCGCACTGAAACCAATATCACCTTCGCGGCGTTCTGCGTCTACGCCCTCACGCATGGGTGCGCGCACATCCGAGAGTTTCACGCTGCGCCCTTTGGCGGCGGCCTCACCCAGCATGAGCGCTGTTCCGCTTGGCGCGTCGACTTTGCGTTTATGGTGCTGCTCAAAAATCTCAATATCCCAATCGGTCTTTAGAGCCTTTGCGGCTTGTTCGACCAGTATCCCAAGCAGGTTCACACCGAGCGAGAAGTTCCCTGATTTCAAAAGCGCAATGCCTTCGCCCGCTTCGGCCAAAGCCAGTTCTTCGATCTCGCTATAGCCCGTCGTACCGGTCACCATCGCTTGGCAGCGCGTACCGTGCATGGCAAGCGCGCAATCAATCGCGGCCTGCGGGCGAGAGAAATCGATGATAACGTCACACGCGTTAAGCCCCGCTTTTATATCAGAGCTAAGCATAATGCCTGACGCCTCTAGCCCTGCAAGCTTTGACGCGTCTGCGCCGATATTAGGAGAGTTAGGCGCGGTGAGCGCAGCGGTGAGCTTTGCTCGAGTTTTAAATTGCGCGCTTTGCATCGCCTGAATAACCGCTTGGCCCATGCGGCCATCAGCGCCGAGAACGCCAATATCTACGACGCCACTCATTAGCTAAAGCACCACGTAATTACGGCCTTTTGCGCGTGGAGGCGATTTTCGGCTTCGTCAAATACAACTGATTGCGGCCCGTCAATGACAGAGGTCGCGACTTCTTCACCGCGATGCGCAGGCAAGCAGTGGAGGAAAGTCGCGGATTTTGCGGCGGCTCCCATTAATGCGTCTGTAACTTGATAGGGCATCAAGTCTTTGAGACGCGCGTCAGCATCCGTGTCACCCATCGACACAAATGTGTCGGCAATCACCACATCAGAATTGGCGCAGGCTTTGAGCGGATCAGACTCAATCTCAATCTTTGCGCCAACTGAGCGCGCCGCTTCGACATATTGGCCTTTGACTTCATAGCCTTTCGCGCAGGACAGGCGCAGTGTGTAGCCAAATTTCGCGGCAGCATTAATAAATGACACGGCAACATTATTACCGTCCCCGACCCATGTCAGCGTCATATCCGACAGGTCCCCGCCCTGCTCTTCGAGCGTTTGAAGGTCCGCCATAATCTGGCACGGGTGATTATAATCTGTCAGGCCGTTAATAACAGGAATAGAGGCATTACGGGCCAGCGCCGTCAGCGTCTCGTGGCTATTGGCACGCAGCATGATGCCGTCGACAAAACGCGAGAGCACTTTGGCGGTGTCTTCAATCGTCTCGCCGCGCCCAAGCTGCATGTCGCTGCTCGTGGCCGTGATAGAGGTGCCCCCAAGTTGGCGCATACCCATGTCAAATGAGAAACGTGTCCGCGTGCTGGACTTTTCAAAAATCAGCGCAAGTGTGCGACCGTCCATCGGCGCGTCCGCATCCACCTTACCCTTGGGCCAACTCGCTCTCGCTTTCTTACGCGCATGCGCCTCGTCCAGAATAGCGCGAAGCTCAGAGGCGGGGATATCCGCGAGTGATAAAAAGTGTTTAGTCATCAGACTGCCTTTAGCCAAAAACTACGTTTAGCTAAAGGCGTACTGAATTTCCAGAAGTTTTAAGGTGCGACGTAATCCGGCAGGCTTTGCGCTTCTTTAAAGCTCTCACGCAATATACCAACAGCTTCGCGCACATGCTCTTCTGTGATGATGAGGGGCGGGGCAAGGCGCAGTGTGTTGTCGCCCGCAGAGCCACCAAGCAGACCCTTGGCCATGGCGATTTTACGCACGTCAAGCGCCGTCTTTTTAAGCTGCATTCCGCAGAGCAGCCCTTTGCCGCGAATCTCGACAACAACGTCAGGGAACTCATCTTTGAGGCTCTCAAATTGTTGCGTGAGGAAGTTAGAGACTTTAACCACATGATTGAGAAATTCTGGCTGAGAAATCTCGTCCCAAACCGCATTGCCCACAGCTGTCGCAAGCGGATTACCGCCATATGTGCTGCCATGCGTGCCCACGACCATGCCTGCGGCAGTCTTAGCGCTCGCGATACACGCCCCAAGCGGGAAGCCGCCACCTACACCTTTGGCAACCGCCATAATATCAGGTTCTGCATTTTCCGCCCATTGATGGGCAAAGAGTTTCCCCGTCCGACCCGCGCCGCATTGCACTTCGTCATAAATTAAAAGGATACCTTTTTCGTCGCAGAGTTTGCGCAGGCCTTGCAGACATTGTGTCGGTAGCGGGCGCAAGCCGCCCTCGCCTTGCACAGGTTCAACAAGAATGGCAGCCGTGCGTTTAGTCACAGCGGCCTCTAACGCGTCATGATCGCCAAATGGCAGGCTAATAAAGCCTGGCAAAGCCGGGCCAAAGCCTTTGAGATATTTTGGATTACCGCCCGCATTAATTGTCGCAAATGTGCGCCCGTGAAACGCGCCTTGGAACGTCAGAATGTCGTAGCGCTCTGGCTCACCATTATCATAGTGATATTTGCGCGCGGTCTTCATTGCGCATTCGAGCGCCTCTGCACCTGAATTGGTGAAGAAAACTTTGTCCGCAAAGAGGAGCGCGTCACAATATTTTTTAGAGAGCTTTTCCGCCCCCTCTAGGCGGTACATGCCAGAGAGATGCCAGACTTTGTCAGCTTGTTCATTCAGCGCTGCTTTAGGCGCGGGATGATTATGGCCGAGGCAGTTGACTGAAA
>CALLME010000070.1 GCA_938007945.1 uncultured Caulobacterales bacterium | reverse complement strand
TTCTTTTTTGAATTGCGCCGCAGCCTCCGCAAACGTCTTCTCCGTTCGTAACTCTTTTCGTCGGGCTCCGAGTCTTAAGTCGAGATACCAGCCTTCCGCAAAGTCTTTTGCTTTGCGAATATCGGACTCTTTCGTGGACTTACGCCAGTTCCTACCTTCTAGATAAGTTGCGCATTGCCAGTACTCGGATCCGGGACGTTTATATAGGTTTACGTTCCCGCCCATTGTTGTGTGTTTTGCCGCCATATCGCCCACCTTTCTCGCCTAATACAGCGCTGGGACGCCGAAACGAAAAAGTGTGTAAGGGGTGTGTAACACATGTGATTTCGGCACATACTTATTATGTATATGATTTTATTATATATTTTTTGTTGAAAATGTAAAGTAGTTCGATTTTGAATCCGGCGCGTCTACCAATTCCGCCACACCCGCACTGAAGTGGGCTGTGTATAGAATAGTGAGTTTTAAAAAACCACTCTTGATTTCAGCTAATTTTAGATTTTTTGTGACATATTCGTCGCGCGGCTTCTTTGCGGGTGCGGAGGTAGGGTGGCGAAGTCTTCTTTTGTGGGCACACGGCCAAAGGCGATTTTCCCGCCAACATAGCCGCCAGGAATATCAGGCTGCGGCCCGATATTGAGGTAAGCCGCCCCGTATTGGCTATTCACCTTATCCATAAGGTCGCAGACTGTTTCGCGTTTTTGCCGGGCTTCATGGCTTGCTGCACTGGTAAAGAGATCGTCATTAACCGCGCCTTGCTGACACAGGCCGTGGAGCATGACATAAATGCTACGCAGGCGGCGTTGAGAATTGCGCGCGATAAGCTCGCGAAAGGCGGCGCTCATCTCACGCTGAAATGCAAAATCGTCGCGGGTCGGTGGAAATTGCCGTTCGACACGGTATTTGCGTTTATGCTCATCCTTGAGGCTGACTGTGAGCTTTTGTGCCCAAAAGCCATCCGCGCGCACGCGCCGTGCCGCCTTTGTTGTCAGCAGTCGCAGACATTCAAGCGCTTTGTCAGGTCGCTGCCACTCACCACTGAGATTGCGGCTATGACCAAACATGCTGCGTTTGGTTTCGGGTCGTTCAATGCGGTAACCTTGCAGCTGCGCCCAGAGCCGTTCACCTTCTACATTGCCCCAAATCGCACGCGCATGTTTGGCAGATATGGCGAGCAGGTCAGGCATAGTATTAATCCCTGCGCGGCGGAGCCTGACGATATTTCCGCCTGCAATCCCTGGTACGTTTTTCAACGGAACAGAGACGAGCTTTCCTGGAAAGTCACGCGGATGTAGCACAACAAAGCTTTGCGGTTTTTCCATTTCCGCTCCGATTTTGGCAAGCAGTTGGTTCGCGGCCAGCCCGATTGAGGGGCTTATTTCTGTCCCTATATCGCGTGCGAGGTCTGCTTTGATTTTCTGGGCGACTTCTAAGCATTGCGCCTCTGTAAAGCCGTTCAAATCACATTCGACCTCATCAATCGACCAGACCTTTTTTACAGACAGCGTTTTCTCAACAGTCGCAATAATGCGGTGATGCATATCCACATAAACGTCATGACGGGCAGGGCGAAAGATTATATCGGGACAAGCTTCGCGCGCTTCTTTGACGCGCATTTGCCGCGAGCACCCCATGGTTTTGGCGATATAGCATTGCGCGATGAGGGCCGAATATTCTGAGTCCATCGCCGTCACGCCTACGGGCTTACCCACAAGCGTCGGGTCGAGCTGCTTTTCGACCGTGGCAAAGAAAGCATCGAAATCGATATAGAGGGTTTGAAGTGAGGTTTCGCGTTCCATAAATAGAACATAATGGGAACAAAAATAAGAGTCGAGCACAAAATAGGAATAAATTCAGGCTAAATGAGTTAAATCTGTGCATAAGGCTTTGGCCTAAATTATAGCGACATAAGATTGCGTGATTTAAGAAATTTAGCGCTATTCATGCCCTCAAAATCCGATTATTCGAAAGATAGATATATAAATTCGCAATACTTTCTTTGCTTTTGCCAACGATAGTAATCTTGATTTGGACCTCTAACCGAAAAGCTGATGCCGACATGAAAGAATTGAACTTTTCCCAATCCGTTGATGTGATGTTTAACCGCGCGGCGAGCTATATGGATCTCTCGCCCAAACTACTTGAGAAAATTCGCGTGTGTAATGCGACTTATACCGTACGGTTTGGCGTAAAGCTGCGCGACGAGGTGCACACATTTACGGGCTACCGCGCTATTCACTCCGAACATAAAGAGCCTGTAAAGGGTGGTATTCGCTACGCGCTGTCAGTGAACCAAGACGAAGTTGAAGCGCTCGCCGCACTAATGACTTATAAAACGGCCTTGGTTGATTTGCCGTTCGGGGGGTCGAAAGGCGGGCTTTGCATTGATCCGTCAAAATGGAACGCCGAAGAGATAGAGCGTATTACGCGCCGATTCACCTTTGAGCTTGCTAAGCGCGACCTGATTCACCCGTCACAAAACGTGCCTGCGCCCGATATGGGTACGGGCGAGCGCGAAATGGCTTGGATGGTGGATGAATACCGCCGTCTAAACCGTACAGACATTGACAGCGCCGCCTGCGTTACGGGGAAGCCTGTGCATCTTGGCGGCATTAATGGCCGCACAGAAGCCACAGGGCGCGGCGTGCAATATATTGCGCAGGAGTTTTTCCGTCATAATGATGATAAAAAACGCGCCAAGCTGCGCGGCGATCTCGATGGTAAAAAAATCGTTGTGCAGGGACTTGGTAATGTGGGCTATCACGCGGCAAAATTCCTATCAGAGGAAGACGGCGCGAAAATTATTACCGTGATTGAACGCGACGGCGTGGTGCGTAATACCAAAGGCATCAACATCGAAAATCTGAAACAGCATATGATCAGCGGCGAACCGCTCGCCGATTTTAAAGGCGGCAAAGTCAGCACAGATGCAGACGCCTTGTCAGATGAGTGCGACATTCTTATACCCGCCGCGATGGAAGGCGTTATCAATAAATCAAACGCCCATAATATCAAAACCAAGCTGATTATCGAAGCCGCTAATGGCCCAGTGACCGCGATTGCGGATAAGGTTCTACGCGATAAAGGTGTGGTCATTATTCCGGATATGCTCGCCAATGCGGGCGGGGTGGTCGTGTCCTATTTTGAGTGGGTGAAGAACGTCAACCACATTCGATTTGGCCGTTTACAGCGCCGCCGTGAAGAGAACAAAGCGACGCTCTTGCTCGACGCGCTCGAAGATCAGGGTGGTCTGAAATTTACCAAAAAGTTCCGCCGCGATTATGTCGACGGTGCCGAAGAGCTTGATTTGGTGCGCGCGGGACTAGACGACACAATGCGCGAAGGCTTTACGCATATTCGCGATTTGCTGGCTGAAAAGCCTGAGCTTGAAGATTACCGCACAGCGGCTTTTTATCGTGCGATTGACGATATTGCGCTGCATTACCGCTCGCTTGGGCTTTAGGCTATTGCACAAATTTAAATCATGATGTGGACCGTCGCGCCTTTGATTTAGGCTCAACCCGTCTCTCATATTTATTTCACAGCTTTGTCACAGAATTGATATAAAACTCATTTATGTCGCGCCTCAATAGAGGAGAACGCCATGAGTCTTAAATTTAGAACTCGCAAAGTTGTTAAGCCCGAAGACCTCAATTGTAACCAAACACTGTTTGGGGGCCGTCTGCTGTCATGGATTGATGAGGAATGCGGGATTTACTGTGCCTGCCAAATGCAGACGAAAACACTCATCACGAAATATATCTCTGAGATGAATTTCATGTCGCCCGCCCACCTTGGCGAGGTGATAGAGATCGGAGTTGAGACGGTTGATGTCGGCCGAACCTCCCTCACAGTCTCCTGTGTGGTCAGAGATAAGATGACCGAGCGCACCATTATTAAAATCGACCGAATCGTCTTTGTCGCCGTCAGTGAGACAGGCCGCCCTGTCCGCCATGCGCTCTCGCACCTTGTCAGCAAGCCCAAGACTGATAATGAGCCCGCACCCAAATTGCCAGAGACCCATTGGTGGACAAACTTGCTCAGCAAGAAACCGTGGAAGAGTAAGTCCGAAGTTTAGACGCGCACAAATGATCGGGTGATATTTGGCACAGTTAATGATAGCGGCGGCTCCCCAGTCCCGCCCTCATATAGAAAAATTCATACGCGGTTTTAACAATAAGTTATAACAATACTGATGTGAGATTACTGAGCGTAACTTTACATTGGTTGTAACCAAGGTGGCTCTTCACCTTATCAGCATGAAATACCCCACTGAAACCCGTGGGCGGCTTTGTATGCACCTTTTTCTATATTACCGAACGCCGCTATTCTTTAAGGTCTGTCAGCCAATTGGCTTGTTGAATCAGTATATCAATTTCGCGCGCATCTTTCGCTATGCCATCAGCTTTTTTCTGAAGCTTTTTAACATCAATGGCGCCAACATATCTTATTTCACTCGAACTATAACGATTAGCGCCTGGCGTGACGGCTGCTGCAAATCTTCGATAAGCTTGATGCCTTTTTTTCAGCATATCGCGTTTTGCGAGGGCAGCGACCATAGTCGTCCCGTCTTCTAAAAGGGTTTCATTGTTAGTGACATTAATATTTTTCATGAGCCGCTCTATGTCTAGCGCGGTCGTGTTAAACTCACTTATGAGATCTTCTGCATTTTCAGGAGGCGTATCTCCTTCCTGAAAAACCGCATTGGCGATTATTCTGCTTTCCAGTTCAGCTAAGCGGCGTTGTTTATCAGCGCGCTCGACTAAGGCTTCTGCGAGTTTCAATTTCAATCCCCCAATTATCTTTGTGATTTAAAATTGAGTTTTTACAGGTTTCTAATGGAAAGTAAAAGGTTCACGCCTCCTCCTCTCCCT
>CALLME010000069.1 GCA_938007945.1 uncultured Caulobacterales bacterium | reverse complement strand
ACGGCGTCAAAAATTGTGCGCAAGCGCGTTAGCCAGCCCGAAGAAGACGTCCGGTCTTACCGTGCCTTCTCCTATTCTATCCCAAAAAATAAATTTAAGAACATTGACGGAAACTTTGGCCTTGCAAATATTTTGCCCAATGATCCTGATAATATTATTATCGAGTCAGGCCGCGCGGTCGGTAACTCTCTGACGGATGACCCATTTGAGCGTTTTCGTCCAAGCGCTTATTACAAGTTCAACCTTGATAAGGGCACGCGGTCTCTGATTATGAAGGGGAATGAAAAAATTCCTCAGGCGTCCTTTGACATTAATGGCAATCCTGTGTTTTCCCAAGGCTTTGATAATAGCACGAAAGAAATCGTCAATTATTACCGTACGCCTGGCGATGATAATTGGAAAGAATTTGCTCGCGTAAGTGCAGATACATCCGACGTAATCCTCAATGACATTACTTATGTAAAAGCAAAAAAGGGCGACCCAAACACAGCTATCGTTTTGGCAAATAACGGCCATGATAAGACGGGCTTGTGGGAGTTTGATCTCAACAGAGGTCAATTTGGAAAGCTTATCTACCGCCGCAATGATTCTGATATCATTGGTACGGTACGTCACTCTATGAGTTGGGCTGGGCGCGATGATATTGTAGCGGCCGTCTATCCAGGCGCCAAGCGTGAGCGTCATTGGTTTGATATGGAAGAAAAGCGCCTCCATGATCAGCTCATGGCGTCTATTCCGAACGCACATCAGCTGTCTATTTCAAGCCGGTCTCGCGACGGCAATACAATGATTGTGTTTAACCAAGCGCCTAAGGATCCAGGCACTTATTATCTCATCAAAAATGGCAAAGCGAGTAAGCTCGGTTCTCAGAACCCGCTTTTAAAATCTAGTGATCTTGCCAATGTAGAGTTCATTAAGTACCCGGCGCGAGACGGGAAGATGATACCGGGTTATGTGACCAAGCCTAACACACCAGGTCCGCACCCGCTGATCGTGTTGCCGCATGGTGGTCCTTACGTAAACGAAGTGATTGTTTATGACGAATGGGCGCAGCTCCTCGCCAATAATGGCTATATGGTTTTGCAGCCGCAATACCGTGGTTCCGAAGGTTGGGGCAATGACTTCTTTATGGCGAGTTGGGACGAACACGGCGGCGCGATGCAGGACGACAAAGACGACGGGGCGAAATATCTTGTCTCAAAAGGTCTTGCGGATCCAGACCGTATGGCGATGTTTGGCTGGTCTTACGGGGGTTACGCAGCCCTCGTTGCAGCTTCTCGTACACCGCAAATGTATCAATGCGTTATCGCAGGTGCGCCTGTGGCAGATGCCAAGAAACAGTATCTTGGACGTCAAAATACGCGCTTTAAGTTCAGCGATGACCTCTCACGACAACGTGGCGGCTATAGCGGTATCAACCCTATCAACGAAGTCGAGAAGGTTAATGTGCCTATCCTCTTTGTGCACGGCGAAGATGATCGCCGCGTCATGTATTATCACCTGAAGGATTATGCCAAGGCAATTAAGCCGCATAACAAGGATATTCAGTACTTAACGCTTAAAGATGCTGACCACTTCTACAATACGCTTTATTATAATCACCAGAGCGAGTTTTATACCAAGATGCTCGACTTCCTCGCCAATGATTGCGGGCCTGGCGGGCTGTAGTTAAGCGGTATGAAATAGAAAGGCCCCTGCAATCGCGGGGGCTTTTTTGTAGCTTATGACGAAACCTATTGCGGCGAAAGTCCCGTTATATTTGCCGCATTCAGCTTGGCTTTAATATCGCTGATATCCGTCTCGACGTAAGGCTTGAGCGGGTGCTTTCCCCAAATTGGCCCAGGCCAAGCGGGATCTGACTTATAGCGCACGATGTGGTGGATATGCAGCTGCGGTGTCATATTCCCAAGCGCCGCCACATTGAGTTTTTCGCCGTCAAACGCTTGCATAATGGCTTTGGAAAAAGTCCGCGACTCTTCCCAGAGCTTTGCATAATCATCGGCGTCTAATTCAATCGTATCGCTTATGCTAACGCGCTTTGGCACGAGCACAAACCACGGATAATGCGAGTCATTAATCAAGAGTACTTTGCAGAGCGGAAAGTCGCCTATCTCTATACCGTCGCGTCTCAAGTCAGGATGAAGTTCAAAGCTCATAAGTCCTCCAATTGCGCGAGCGCCCAGTGCGCCGCATCTGCCACAACGGGGTTTTCGCTTTGCATATGTGGCCTCGCGGAGTCGCGCAAGCCAGGGTCACCGCTATTGCCGATGGCGTAGAGCACATTGCGTATAAACTGATCACGGCCAACCCGTTTTATCGGGGAGCCTGAGAATTTTTTGCGAAATTTAGACTCGTCGAGCTTTGCGAGCTCGGACAGAGGTGGGGCCTTGAGGTCTTCACGTGCGGCCAGTTTAGCCTCACGTCCTGTTTGCGCAAATTTGTTCCAAGGACAGACGGCTAAGCAATCATCACAGCCGTAAATGCGGTTCCCCATTTTGGTGCGAAGCTCTGGGGCGACTTTGCCTTTAAATTCAATGGTGAGGTAAGAGATGCATTTGCGCGCATCAATTTCATAAGGCGCAGGGAAGGCGTCAGTCGGACAAATATCGAGGCAAGCCCGACAGGAACCGCAATGATCTATTTCGGGTGTATCTGCCTCTAATCTGGACGCGCTGAGTATGACGCCAAGAAACAACCAAGAGCCATAGTCTCGGCTGACAAGATTTGTGTGTTTCCCTTGCCATCCTAGACCCGCCAGCGCAGCGAGCGGTTTCTCCATCAGCGGCGCGGTATCAATAAAGACTTTGACATCCATCCCGTTATCGCGCGCGATAAGCCCCGCAAGCTCTTTTAGTCGTCCTTTGATGATGTCGTGATAGTCCCGCCCCCGGGCATAGACTGAGATGTTGCCGTGTGAGGTCTTGTCCAAGTCAAGCAGGGGATTTGTGTCTGGCCCGTAATTCATGCCCACCACAATGGCCGAGCGCGCCTCTGGCCAGAGGCTTTTCGGGTGGGCACGTCGTTCTTTCGTGTCCTCAAGCCATGTCATGGTGCCGTGCCGTCCGAGCGCGACAAAGCTCTCAAGGTGTGTCGCCCAAGCGTCCGTGACGGAAGATAAGTCCACGACACGCGGCGGCGTGAAACCGAGTTTGCTCGCGCGTTTTATAACCGCTTTGCTGAGCGGGCGCGCGGGTGTTGAGAAACCGCTTATTTCGCAGGCCATAGGCGGTTAACACGCTCCAGACGGCGGCGGGCTTCCCCAGGACTACCCTTGCTCGCAAGCGCCTGTTCATAGGCGGCGCGGGCTTTATCGAAATCAAAGTCACGTTCATGCAAATAGCCGAGCGTGATATAGGCTTGCGCGGGACGTGTTGGCTTTCTTGCGAGCGCTTGGGTGACATAGGTTTTGGCGGCGATTTCGTTACCACGCGCAATTTCGAGCTTGGCTAACGCGGTGAGGCTTTCTGATTTTTCAAGGTCGAGCGTACTCGCGTTGAGTAGTGTTTCAGACGCCGCGTCATACTCCTCAAATGCCATTTGCATCAGGCCCATATTATATGTCGCGACATATTTATTCTCTGGGCTGAGATCTGTCTCAACCAGTGCGTCTTGGCAGTAAGTTATATCACGAGGCTTTGGGTTGGCCGCATGGCTCGCACAGGCTCTCGCATTTTCAGAGCGCTTGCGGTTAATTTTTGTTTCAAACTCCATATCAATTTTAAAATCGACCTTCGTCTTTGCTTCGCGGCCTTTTTGAATGCCATAAGCGCTGCCCGATTGTTTGTGCCAACCTTTTTTGTCGTCGCGCACCTGCGCCTCAGAGTGAACAGAGGTGAGGCAGAGAGAAAAAATCAGGGCAAGAGCAGATATACGGTTCATAGACGTCCTTTTGGGCAAGCTAATTCATTTAGAGTCTTTACACAAATGAAAGCCTGCCCAAGATAGAACATCTTATGACATCATCACCCTTATCACTTTCTGGCGTATCGAAATCTTTTGGCGGAAAGCCTGCTGTTGAGGGTGTGAGCTTTACCATTAATCCTGGCGAGATTGTTGGCTATCTGGGTCCGAACGGAGCAGGGAAAACGACGACGCTACGTATGTCACTTGGGCTGATCAAGCCAGACATTGGCGACATTCGTCTTTTTGGTCATATGCCTGGCCCGCAGGCCTTTGGCCGTGTAGGTTTTCTACCCGAAGAGCGTGGGCTATATAAAAAGCAGACCGCGCGTGAAGCGATTGCGCATTTAGCGCGCCTTAACGGCATGAAGGGCAAGGCTGCCTTTGCGCGTGCCGATGACATGCTTGATAAATACGGCCTGTCGGACGCTAAGCGCAAAAAGAATAAAGACATGAGCAAAGGCATGGCGCAAAAGGTGCAGCTCCTTGCGGCCATTGCACATAACCCTGAATTTTATATCTTGGACGAGCCGTTCTCTGGTCTCGACCCTGTGAACCAACAAGTGCTCGAATCGATCGTGCGCGAGATTGCTAATGGCGGGAATACGATTATTTTCTCGACTCATGTGATGGAGCATGCAGAGCGTTTGTGTGACCGTATCATTCTTATGGCAGGCGGGCGGAAAGTCTTTGACGGCAGTACGGAACTGGCCCTGTCCAAAGCGCCGCGCCGCCTCGTTATTGCGTCAGATAGTGCGGGCTTCCTTGAAACCGTATCGCCCATGGCAGAAGATATTAGCCCCCGAGAAGACGGGGCGTTCGCAATGACCCTCAAGCCTGAAGTCGAAACGCACAGCTTGCTTGAAGCTTGTGTCAATGGCGGGATAAAGCTGTCGCGTTTTGAGCCGAAACCTCAAAGTCTGCACGAAGCCTTTGTCGCTATGGTGGGCGAGGACGTGACCCGCGAGATGCAGCTTGAAGAGGCGTTATCATGAGCCATCTCAATACAGATAGAGGCTTGAGTCTCGGCGGTTTGAATATGCGACGCGCGCTCCTTATCGCGCGGCGTGATTATCTCGGCTATATCAAAACATGGGGGTTCTGGATAAGTTTTTTCCTGCCGTTCATAATTTGTATTTTGATGTTTGTATTTGCAAAATTGGACATCAACTTAGAACCTATACGGTATGAGACAATTTTAGATGATACGGGTAAGCATAAAGCGGCCATCGCGGCGGAGTACGACCGAGACTATACGAAAAAAGTCCGTCGCCAATTAAATGCGATTGCTGACTTAGCGTTGTCAGAGACCCAAACCGAGACGGTGAATACTGTTCTTGATGAGCAAGGTGTGGACGGCGTTATCAGCTATCTCAATTCCCAAGCGCCAAGTTTGGGGGATAATTTAAAGCTGCCAAAACGGACTTTGGTTTTTGTTGAGCCGCCTGCAAATGACATTGAGGCTCTTAAGACTTTCATCGCGTCAGGCAATACGCTTATGCATAAGGGCGAACCCGTGCCGCTTAATGGCGTTCTGCATATCCGAGAAGAAATCCCTTTGCAGCAAGATGCGCCGGCAGAGGACGCAAAAGCTGCGTCTGAAAAGGAAAACGCACCTTATCGGCCTAAGACTGTGAAGGCCGACTACTGGTCCACTCAAGTGACCGCCCAATCTATGCAATCACTCGCGCGCCGCTACTTTAAAGACCGCGCCGAGGACCTGTACTTAAAGAGTGCTGGGCTGAGCTTTGACGGCATTAACGCAAGCCGTGATACCGCTGTAGAACTGCAAAGTTTCGACCCGACGAAAACGGCGGACAGGACGGGTGAAAGCCAAATGGTCACGGATAAAGACCGCATCCCCTATCTTGTCGCAGGGGCCATGGCGGCGATTTTATGGCTCACTGTGTTTTCAGGCGCCTATATGCTGCTGACCTCTATGCTTGAGGAGAAGCTCAATAAGTTGCTGGAAATGATGCTCGCGACGACAAATTTTGGCGAGATAATTTTAGGGAAACTCATAGGGGTCGCAGCGCTCACATTGACGACGATGTTGCCTTATCTTTTGCTCGGCGGTGGGGCTGTTATTGGGTTCATCCTATTTGGCCCAGCCGAAATCAGCGACCTTATCAGACAAGCATTCACATGGAAAATGATGGTCTTTTTCCCGCTGTTTTTGTTCCTAGGCTATATTTTTTACGGCTGTCTTTTCATTGCCATGGGCGCGCTGGCTGAGAGTATGCAAGACGCGCAGACGATTACGACGCCCATCGTCATGGTGCTGACGCTCTGTATGCTTATCGTACCACTCGGTTGGAATAGTCCTGATAGTCCTCTGCTGGTTTTCGCGTCTTGGTTTCCGTTGTCGGCGCCATTTGCCGCCATTAGTCGTCTGCCGTCGGACCCGCCCGCTTGGGAGCTTTTCATGTCTGCGGGATTTCTCGCTTTGCTCTCAATTGGGGTCATCATCCTCGCGAGCCGGATTTTCAGATATGGCGTGCTGTCGGGCGCAGGGGTGAAAGGTATTTCGCTCTGGCTTAAGCGCAATGTCTTGCGTCGCAAAAACGTCTAAAAGTTTGCCGTTAGGTCGCAGGTGACGCGGCGCGGAAAACCTTCTATATAGACTTTATGAGCACGGACGATAATCAGACTAACCCTTCGTTGACGGCCCGCCGAGATATTCTCGCGCGTGCGCTTGTCATCGCCGCCTTTGAGGGTTGGACGTCCAAAACGCTGCGAGATGCCGTAAACCAGGCTGGCCTACCTAAAGGCTCAGACGCGCTTTATTTTTCAGACGGCCCGTTGGAACTCATTAGCTTCTGGGGTGAACAGCTTAACACGCATGTCGAAGAGACACTTGCAGGACTTGACCTGGCATCTATGAAAATTCGTGACAAAGTCACAGCAGGTGTCATCGCGCGGCTTGAAGCGTTAAACGGTCACGAAGCAGCCGCAAAACGCGCGGCGGCGCGGCTTGCACTTCCTGATGCGCTCGGCCAAGGCCCCGCCCAGATTTGGGCAGCGGCAGATACCATCTGGCGCGCCATTGGTGATACGAGC
>CALLME010000068.1 GCA_938007945.1 uncultured Caulobacterales bacterium | reverse complement strand
TCAACTGTTACAGCATGAAGCGCTTGTCCATGTCGCGACTGGACTTAATGGGCGCGCGCAAACAAATTTCGAGATTTTGGGCCGCGCTCATGCGGGCACAACTGAGGTTCAAGAAGGGCTGGCCGTCTTTGCAGAGATTATTAGCGGGGCGATGGACCCGCGCCGTTTCAGGCGTCTCGCCGACCGTGTTATCGCAATTCATATGGCGGGGGAGGGCGCAGATTTTCGCGAGGTTTATGACTTCTACCTGCCGCGCACGGGTGAGCCCGATGAGGCTTACGAGAACACACGGCGTATTTTCAGAGGTGGGGTGATTTCGGGCGGCGCGCCGTTCACAAAGGACATGGTCTATCTCAATGGCCTTTTACGCGTGCACAATTATATGCGCTCTGTTGTGAAACTTGGCCGTGCGGACCTCATCCGGATCGCCTTTACGGGAAAGATAGATATTGAAGACCTGCCTGCGCTGGCATATCTCGCGGGGGAAGGGGAGCTGACGCCGCCAAAATATATGCCGCCTTGGGCGAAGGATTTACGCTTTCTCGTGTCTTATCTGGCCTATTCGAGTTTTCTCAATCAGGTCAAAATGCCAGGCTTTCAGCGCTATTACGAAGACGCGCTTAAAGACGTGCCGAAGGTGTGGGATTTTACTTAAGCCGCGAGGTCATAGGTCGTTTAATGCCGGGCCCGTGTTAAGACAGAGCGAAAACTTTCGCCCTTAAAGGCTGCAACCACCCCGAAAGACCATTTTGAGGTAGGATGACGATACAGATTACATGTCCAATTTTGTAGAATGTTCGGCCGATTTTAACATATGCTAGGCCGAAAATGTCAAGACATTGCGCTACGCCAAGATTACATCGTGGCGGTGATTCATAGGTACGGGTCCAGCCTTATTGTTTGTTCTGACAAGCACAGTTTTCGCAAATACGGGCGTATGAAGGCGCTAACTTACGCGCGCAATATATGGCTCGCTCCCACGAAATATGGTTGATATTGATGACCCGCATTACAGGGACGTAATGTTTTTCTCGGAACAACTGACTGTTTTGCCTGTTGTTTAGGCATGATTACAACAGACTCGCAATTGAAAGGAGCTAATCATGACGAACGCAAATAAAAATTTTAAACCCCTACTTATCACCACCGCCGCGATTGGTTTATCGGTTGCTATGGCCCCTATGGCATTCGCGCAGACATCCGACATGGATGTGAGCACTGACCAAATGATGACAACTTCAGAAGCCGTTATTGAAGCAACGCCAAGCTACACGCCGCCAGAGCTCATCAAGCAAAATATTGGTGACTTAGAGAACGGCGAAAGCATTACGGGTGCTATCGAAAAGTCAACAACAATGGGCGATTTTGAGCTTGCATTAGAAAAGACAGATCACGACGAAACTCTCGCGACAGACGGCCCATATACCGTATTTGTCCCGCGTGACAGTGCCTTCTGGCAGGTCGAAGGTCGCCAATATGTTGAGTGGATGAACAGTCCCGAGGCAAGCGACTTAGACGGTGTCGTCAAAGCACACATCGTTAAAGGCGAGTTGAAAGCCACTGATATCACAGAACAGCTAAACAGTTCACCAGATGGCAAACTCGTTCTGACGACGCTGAACGGTGACGCATTGACAGTCATGACCCAAGACGGAATGCTGACGGTAATGGATGCAACGGGTAACTCAGGACAGGTCACAACGTCAGATGTCGACCAGAGTAATGGTGTTATTCACGTCATCAACACGGTGCTTGAACCTGCATCCTAGGATCAAGTCATCAAATTGAGTAAAGAAAAAGCGTGGGCGACCACGCTTTTTTTTATGCTTTCAATTTATCCATCCCGCCGTGACAGGAATGCCAGACGCTCAAACAAATGCACATCTTGCTCATTCTTAAGCAACGCTCCGTGGAGCGGCGGTATCATTTTCTTGGGATCCGACTCTTTCAATGTTTCAGGGTCAATATCTTCGACCAGCAATAGTTTGAGCCAGTCTAGAAGTTCCGATGTGCTCGGTTTTTTCTTAAGGCCCGGCATGGCGCGAACTTCGTAAAAGCGTTTCATAGCCGCAGAGAGAAGGCGCGATTTAATTCCTGGATAGTGAACCTCGACAATTTTCGCCATCGTCTCGTCATCAGGGAATTGGATGTAGTGGAAGAAGCAACGGCGCAGAAACGCGTCGGGCAAGTCTTTCTCATTATTAGAGGTGATAATAATAATCGGGCGCTGCTTGGCCGTAATCGTTTCGCCTGTCTCATAAACATGAAACGACATCTTATCGAGTTCGTGGAGCAAATCGTTAGGAAATTCGATATCGGCTTTATCAATTTCGTCAATTAACAAGATGGGGCGCTCTTCACTTGTGAAGGCATCCCACATTTTGCCGCGCTTAATATAGTTATTGATGTCATGCACGCGGTCATCGCCAAGCTGACTATCGCGCAAACGCGCCACGGCGTCATATTCATAAAGCCCCTGCTGCGCTTTGGTCGTGGATTTGATATTCCACTCAAGCAGCGGTGCGCCGAGGCCTTTGGCAATCTCATGGGCGAGCACAGTTTTACCTGTGCCAGGTTCGCCCTTAATCAAAAGCGGGCGCTCAAGCGTAATCGCGGCGTTCACTGCCATCATCAGGTCGCGCGTGGCGACGTAATTGTCTGTACCTTCAAATTTCATTGTTTTTTCCACCTGTTTTGACGTTGTTAGCGGCGAGGGCAGGGCAGTTCAAGGCACAAATCCTGCATGGCAATTTTCAAAAATATAGCTGTGGAAACTACAGCAAATATATTGCCGCGCAGGACTAATTTGTGTACATGGCGGCGCAATAAGACTCCGAAAGTGAGTCGTGGGAAGTGTGATAAAATTGTTGGGGAGCCCATTATGGCCGCAATTAAGAAAGCAAAACCTGTTGTCGTTCCAGAAGGCTACCGCCCCTCTGATACAGACGAAGAATTTATGAATCCGATTATGACGGAGTATTTTCGCCAAAAGCTGCTTGAGCTTAAGGCCGATATAGACCGTCAAACCAAAGAGACAATCGAAAACCTCAAGGGCGAGTCGGTCAGTCACCCTGACCCAGCTGATACGGCGGCGGCGAATGCAAACCGTCAACTTGAACTGCGTACGCGTGACCGCTTGCGTAAACTTGGTAACAAGGTCGAAAAAACACTGCGCCGTCTTGAGGCGGGTGAATATGGCTATTGTACAGAGACGGGTGATCCTATCCGTGTTGCGCGTCTTGAAGCTCGCCCTATCGCGACGCTCTCGATTGAAGCGCAGGAAATGCACGAACGCGGCGAAAGAGTCCGCGCCTAGTCACAGGTTTTTGGGCGCGTTTCTAGGGCGCATTTTTAGCGTCCGCTGACAGCCGTTTCACGGGATAGGACGTTCTGATACACGCGCCCGATGACAATCAGCACCACACCTAAGACCACAAATGACATCGCGCGGAGCACGCCTTCTAGTGAGGCCATATCTATCAGGAAGGCTTTGAGCACGGTCAGCGTAATCAGCACGGCCGAGGCGAGGCGAATATCTTGGCGTCCCGTCTTCAGCCCTGCCACTAAAGCTGCAATCCCAAGCGCGAGCCAGGCTGCGCTGATGGCGTAAAGCTCAACACCTTCGGGCAAGCTGTATGACAACGAAATATCCGCGCCTTGAAAGCCAAAGCGGATCATAGAGGTGACGTAGAGCACTAGCGACAGTCCCGCCAATCCACCCAACACTCTCACATACCAAGCGGGTCGCGACGTCCGTCCGAACCACGCAATGGTGGCCAAAATCACCGCGGGCGCGAGATAGCCAAGGAGCAGCGAGTTGATGGCGATATTCCCGCTGACATATTCGAGGCTGTTAAAGAGGGGCGCTTTGAGGAGGCACACACCTAACGCAAAAGCGACAAGGCTGAGCATGGTGAGGCCCGTCATCAGGGCGGGCAAAAGATTGCGCTCAAGGCCGGCTTTGGACTCAAATTTTCGTCGGCTGATTTGGGTGCCACCAAGTGTGAAGCAAAGCCCTGTCAGCACTTGCAGGGAAAGCTCATCAAAGCTGAGCCTGTCTGCAAACAGCGCGCCGTCATTCATAATGTGGCGGATTTGGAAGACAACGAATAATGCCGCGAAGGCGAGGGCGAAGGCTTTCAACCCTTCTGTCCACAGGTCAGATTTTGACTTTTGCAACGCCCATGCCGCGCCTGCACAAAGGACAGCGGGGAGGGCGAGATAAGGCCAAAGCTCATTGCCGATAAGCGTCGAAGAGACGGCTTCGTTTCTGGGAAGTTCAATCAACATTGTGTGCGCTGCGCTCAACCCCGCGAAAGCGGGCACAAGAGCGCGGGTCGTGCTGTAGCCAAACCGGTAGGCGGTGAGCGCGGCAATCACTAATCCTAAGAGCAGGGCAAAGGTCAGAGACATACCGTCAAATGCGAGCATAGCGGCGAAAACATAGAGCATGGCCGCGCCAATTGTGAAAATGGACGCATGTGGTTTGAGCGCTGCTTTGTCGCGCAAAAGAAAGGCAATAGCGGCATTGAGGAGTGCGAAGCCGATATAGATTGCGGCGAGGTGAGTATCTGTCATCTCACTTATTCCAGCGGTCGGAACGGCGAAGACGACAACCGGGAAGACCACTGCGAAAATCGCCCAAACGAGGCTTGCAGGCTTGGTATCTGGTCGCGTTGAGCTTAGTAAAGTGCGCGTGATGAGTGCGATTGTGATGCCGCACAAAATGAGGCCTGTTACGATAATTTCAGCTAGATTGTAATCTGCCTCTAGGGCCCAATAGAGGGTGACTGCGCCCAAGATGGCGCCAGAGAAAAGATGGGCGCGTTGTGCGGGCTTTAAAACGGAGGCGGTAAAGAACATCGCACTTCCCGCTAACCCAAGACCGTAATTCAGGCGTGACAGGATGCGGGGGATACTCTCAGTGCTTCCTATGACGGCGGCGCACATGAGGAGTGCCGCAACTCCGCCCCAAATGAGGGCCGTGACGGATGTGTGCTCAAACTCTGATAGCCCCTGTGATTTACCCATTGATTTTCGTGGCGGAGCCGCCTCTCCCTTGGCGAGTATGACGGTTGCGGCAAAGCTAAGCGCGATGAAACCGAACCAGACGGGGGATTTGTCGCCCTGAACGGCACCCTCCAAACTGAGCGCCGACCACCCGAGCAGGCTCGCGAGTGTGATGAGCGTGAGCCATCCCCAATCGCGGCGTCGCGCTACCGCTATAGCCGCGCTCGCCACGATGATAATATAGCCGTAAAGCAAATAAATGTTGGGACTTTCAGTCGTGACGAGAAGCGGCGTAGCGAGTGAGGTCGCAAGTCCGAGCGCTGCTAAGACTGGCCCGTGCCGCAGAGACAACGCTATCGCGCCGAGCGATAAAATGCCGAGCAGAATAAAAGCGGGTGTAGGCGACAAGAAGCCGTAAAGCGCATAGGCCGTATAAGCCGCGCCCAGCAATGCAAATACCCCCACCGCCGCTAGAACGCCTGGAATATGCGCGGTTTTTGATATATCATCAGAGGGTGGCGTCGCTTCGCCAAGACGAGATTTTAGGCCGAGCTTAGCCGCAAATTTTTCAGGCAGTATCGACGTGCCGTCCCCTTTATCCGCGCGGTGCATCCACTCACTTGCGCCGAGCAGGACGACGCCAAGCAGGCTTGCCATTGCCACGCGCATTGCAGGACTGAACACGCCCGCCTCGATAGAATAACGCAGCAAGAAGACAGCCCCTAGCAGTAGAGCCAAACCCCCAATCCAGACTGACCACTGCGCGCCGAGCGCTTCTTCGAATGTTTTACGCGGCGGCTTGGCGGGCGCAGATGTGGGTTTGCTCTCAGATCGGCGCGCCCAATCTGGTCTTGTGGGAGGAGCAGGCTTTTCGTTGTTTTGGGGCGCGGGCGAAGCTGTTTCAGGGGAGGTATCTGCCGAGTCTATGGCGGACTTTGTAATGTCAGGCGTCGTGAGCGCTGCGCGTGTTTCAGGCACAGCTGCAATATCAAGACTGACATCAGAGGGGGCTAAATCTACTGGCGCAGGGTGGTCTTTGGCCTCAGTTTTACGTTTATATTCATCGAACTCACGTCGCAAACGCTCTAGTTTAAACTCGGCATCCTTATGCTTGGACAGCGAGATAAGCGCGACGATTAAAGCGGCTAATGCCAGTAAGATTTCCAAA
>CALLME010000067.1 GCA_938007945.1 uncultured Caulobacterales bacterium | reverse complement strand
TCTGATTTGTTTTGGCTGAGCTTTTCGACGAAATGGATGGCGTCAACGGAGAGCGAAAAGCCAACAATCGCATTTGAGAGTTTGGCCATGTAATCCGCAGGGGCGTCAGACATTTTCCACGGCACCTCGCGGTGAGACTCCATGCGGGTCGTCAGCGGCATAAGATAATCCGCCATTTTCCCCGCGTCAGTTTCCATGAATATCTCGCCGCGTATCTCCACCGCCATATAATTCCAAGTGGGCACGGCTTTGTGGTGGTCCGCTTTGGACGGATAAGCGGACGGCGAAACATAGGCATCTGGCCCGCGAAAAACGGCCACCGCTTTGCCTGATGATTGCGCGGCTTTCCAAAACGGATTGGCTTTCGCGACATGACCGATAAAGACCTCGCGCGCCTCATCAAACACTAATGGCACCAGCGCCGTCACAGGACCCAATTCTCCATTTACCGCCAATGTCGCAAAGGGATAGTCAGCCGCAAAGCTTAGCGCCTGTCCTTTATCGTGATTGGTGAATATGGGGGTGGGATGCATGTTTATTTTCTTCCGAAATGTTGAAGGCCAAAAAGACCGAGTCCAATTGCACAAATTGCGCCGATAGCAGAGCCCAACTTTGATTGAGTGGAGGCGGGGTCGAGCAGGTGTAATCCTGTAACAACTCCGATTAAAATAGTCGCGAGGAACAAAGGTATGAGAATGAACCATTTCACGTAAAAATTCATAGTATTCTCTCTTAATCCCGCTTCCGCTTCCCTCGGGCTTGTCCCGAGGGCCTATGCGCATGGGTCCTCGGCTCAAGGCCGAGGAAAGCGGCGCAGTTTAAATTAAAGCCCATCACAATATTTTTTGTAAGCCTCTTCATTCATTAAGCCTTCGAGCTCGCCTAAATCCGCAATTTTGATCTTGAGGAACCAGCCGTCACCACTTGGGTCTTCATTGACTTTGGCGGGTTCGTCTTCGAGTGCGCCGTTGACCTCTGTCACTTCGCCGCCAATGGGGGCGTAGACTTCTGACGCGGCTTTGACAGATTCGACAACGGCAGCTTCATCGCCCTTATCAAGCTCTGTGCCGATGTCTGGCAATTCGACGAATACAACATCGCCTAGCGCTTTCGCCGCATAGGCTGAAATGCCGATAATCCCCGTCTCGCCGTCAATGGCGATCCATTCGTGATCTTCTGTGTAATGTAGGCTCATAGTGTGGTCCCTTTGTTGGTGTTGGGCGGCTTAGCCGCGATGATAGTTGTGAGGCGCAAAAGGCATTTTCGCGACTTTAGCAGGTCGAGCTTTGCCCCGCACGATGAGTTGAACAGGCGTGCCCGCCTTCGCAAATTTGCGTGCGACATAGCCCATAGCGACAGGGCCACCATAAGTAGGACCAAAACCGCCGCTTGTGATCTCACCAATCGTCTTGCCGTCCATATCTTGGATTTCAGTATGCTCTCGCGCGGGCGCACGACCCTCTGGAAGGATACCGACCAGCTTGCGCGACGGTTTGGTCTTAATCTCATCTTCGACACGTTTCGCGCCGAGATATTTGCCGCCCTCGCGACGGTTTTTCTGAATAGACCAAATCAGACCCGCCTCAATCGGGCTTGTGCTCGTATCAATATCGTGTCCGTAGAGACAGAGCCCCGCCTCAAGACGCAAGCTGTCACGCGCGCCAAGACCAATCGCTTCGACGTCTTCATATTTTATAAGCTCTTTCCACAGGCGCACCATATCTTCGTGACGCGCCGAAATTTCATAGCCGTCCTCACCCGTATAGCCGCTACGCGAAATATGCGCCCAGACGGGACCACCCTCAATATTGGACAACTCCACATCTGTGTGGGTCATAAAGGTCAGCTCTTCGACGGCTGGATTAAAACAGCCGAGCACATCTTTTGCGCGCGGGCCTTGTAGCGCAATCAGGCTCATCTGGTCATCTTTAACCGACAGCTTTACGCCCTTGGGCAGGTGCTTTTCGATATGTTTGAAATCATCCGCTTTACAGCCCGCATTGACGACCAAATAGAGATAATGTTCTGTGCCAGGATGGCCAAGACGCGAGATCATTAAGTCATCTAAAATACCGCCGTCAGCGTTTAGAAACTGCGAATAGCGTTGCTGACCTGGCTCCAAGTCTTGGATAGAGGCAGGCACGAGTTTTTCGAGCGCTTTCGCGGCGGTCTCAAACTTGCCGTCATCTGCGATTATAAAGCATTGCCCCATATGCGAGACGTCAAATAACCCTGCTTTCTCGCGCGTGTGTAAATGCTCTTTCAAAACGCCAAGCGGATATTGCACAGGCATATCATAGCCCGCAAATTCGACCATCTTCGCGCCAAGGGCGACATGCTCTGCGTGTAAGGCGGTCTTTAAAAGCTCGGACATATGACATCTCCCGCGCACTGAGCGCGTTGCGTGCCACCAGCTGTCCTCTTGGGCCTGAGAGATTGACTAAGAGGTTGAACATCAACCGCAAAGCTTACTCCGTCGGCGGGGCATTTCACCAAGCGTCAATCTGGGACTGACGCATAAGCCCGCTTTCCAGCGTTTTAAAATTCAAGCGGTCCACTTTGCCTGAGAGTTTCCGGGGCGGTTGCTCCTTCGGCGGCCCAGTAATTGCTTGCAATCACAAGACTCTCTTCCACTTGAAAAGATGAGTCGTATATGCGGTTTTTTTAAATTTAAGTCAATCAGGGCTTATGACGCGCAGGTGCAAATATCATCTCGGCTGTGGGCAAAATTTTAAGACATTTCTGCCAAACGGACGGCTCAACACGCAGTGGGACGTAATTATGGCTAAAACTCAAGAAGAAGTCGCATTTGAAATGCTATCCAAACTCAAGGGCCTCGGCGTTTGGGGTGAAGGCAATAAAGACGAAATTTTAGACCTCTATGCTGAATGTTTAATCGCGACCCAAGGCTGCCGCCGCGTCAAAGGCCTGGAAGCCGCAGAGGTCGCGCCGGCTTTCAAACCCGGTTTCAAACAAACACCGCTACCTGACCCGCGCGCCGCCGCGCCGCAAGCTGCGGCACCTCAGGCCCCCATTCAAGCCGCCCCGCAACACGCGCCCGCTAACCCTGTGCATCAACAACAGCAGCAAGTTGCGCAAGCCTATCACCCGCCACAAGGTCAAGTGCAGCGCTAAGCTACATGCGTTCGGGTGTTTCGATACCCAGCAAATCAAGCCCCATTTCGAGCTGTGCAAGCGTTAGCTTCGCCAGTGAAAGCCGTGAGGCGCGCACATTATCTGGCGTGCCGTCAACCATAATGGGGCACTCGGAATAAAAGCGCGAGAAATCGGATGCGACGCGGTAAATATGCTCGCAAAGAATATGCGGTGCGTATTTTTCGGCAGAGGCCGCCACCGCGCGACCAAACGAATCGAGCGCGAGAATTAGCTGCTGTTCGGCGGGGGCATCAGCCACGATATCGCCAAGAGCGACAGACTCGCCCGCCGCTTTACGTAGGAGTGATTTGATCCGCACCGCTGCATAGAGAAGGTACGGCCCCGTCTTGCCTTCAAACGCCGTAAAGCGTTCGGGGTCAAAGACGTAATTCGTCATGCGTTGATTTTGGAGGTCGGCAAATTTTAGCGCCGCTAGACCCACTTTCCGCGCGATTTCCGTGACTTCATCCGCCTCAAAGTCTGCGCCAATGCCCGATTCTGACAAGCGCTTAGCCGCCGCCTCATTCATAATCCCAAGCAAATCTTCAAGGCGCAGCACGCCGCCTTCGCGGGTTTTGAACGGCTTACCATCTTTGCCATTCATCGTACCAAAACCCGCATGGAAAAGTTGGTCGCGCTCATACCATCCTGCCTTCACCGCGGCGCGGAAAACTTGCTCAAAATGCAGCGTTTGGCGTTGATCTACAACATAGACGATCAGGTCGGGGTCAGGATCAGCTTTGCGGTCCACGAGCGTGGCCAAATCCGTCGTATGATATAGCACGGCACCAGAACTCGCGAGAAGCATGACAGGAGGTACGTCCTTTTTCTCATTTTCTTCTTCGACCCGAATGATGAGTGCGCCGTCATCCTCTTCGGTAATGCCTTTGGCGCGTAGCTCCGCAATCATGTCAGGGATGAGCGGATCGACACAGGCTTCGCCTTTCCACAAATCAAACTCTACGCCGAGATTACCATAGCCAACTTTAAGCGCTGCAACGGACACATTAATAAAGTGGTCAAGTAGCGCACGGTAGCCAGGACGGCCTGCTTGCAACTCGGCCGTGGCAATGCGAGATTTTTCCATGCGCTCTTTATCATCTTTGGCGGCATTGCTCGCCTGCGGATAAAGCCGCGCGAGATCGTCCATAGTGACAGGCGACCCTGTTGGGTATCCCTCTGTTGTATCCGCGTCAAAATAGGGGAGGTCTGGCTGCTCAATCTCAAGCTCTGAGATAAGA
>CALLME010000066.1 GCA_938007945.1 uncultured Caulobacterales bacterium | reverse complement strand
CGTGCAGCGTCCTGCTATCGCGGCGAGTTGGCCTGGCCCTGACGGTATGTGCGTGGTGCTAGATGTGGGCGCAAATATTGATTGTAATGCTGCGCAACTCACCGAATTTGCTGTGCTTGGTGAAGCCTATTACCGCGCGCTTTATCATGTCGAGCAGCCGCGGGTCGCATTGTTGAACGTTGGCACTGAAGACTTAAAAGGTAATGATGTCGTCAAAGCGGCACATGAGCGCCTGAACGAAAGCCAGCTTGGCCTGAACTATATAGGATATGTCGAGGGCGGCGATATTTCTATGGGCGGTGCAGAAGTTATTGTGACCGACGGATTTACGGGCAATATAGCACTGAAAACCGCCGAAGGCACAGCTAAGCTTATCGGCACTTACTTTAAAGAGGCCATGCAAGGCAGTTTGTGGTCGAAATTTACGACCTATCTTAATGCCATGGCGCTACGACGACTTAAGAAGAAAATTGACCCGCGCAACGCAAATGGCGGCGTGTTTCTGGGGCTAAATGGCATTGTCATCAAAAGCCATGGCGGTACGGATAAAGTCGGTTTTTCTAATGCGCTTAACATCGCGATAGGTCTGGCGGAAAGTGATTTTCTAGAAAAAATTGATGATACGCTGACAGCGCTTCATGATGAAGACGATAATATAGGGTTTATCCAATGATACGCTCCGTCATACGCGGCACTGGGTCTTATCTGCCAGAGCATATCATGACCAATGAGGCGCTCACAGAACGCGTCGATACAACCGATGAATGGATTCGTGAACGCACAGGCATAAGACAACGCCACATTGCGGCGGAAGGCGAAACGACCTCTGACCTTGCCACACACGCCGCGAAACGCGCGATAAAGGACGCGGGGCTTGAGGCGTCCGACATAGATCTAATTGTGCTCGCGACCACGACCCCTGATTACACTTTTCCTGCAACGGCAACGATTGTGCAAGAGCGCCTTGGTATGCATCACGGCGCCGCTTTTGATGTACAGGCGGTCTGTAGCGGCTTTATTTACGCCATTAAGGTCGTAGACGCGATGTTGCGCACGGGCGCGGCGAAAAACGCATTAGTGATTGGCGCGGAGACGTTTTCACGCTTGCTTGATTGGGATGACCGCACGACCTGTGTGTTGTTTGGTGATGGCGCAGGGGCTGTCGTGATGAGCGCAGAGGAGGGTGAAGGTACAAATGAAGATCGAGGTATGCTTTCGACGCTGATTCGCTCTGACGGACGCCATAGAGAGCTTCTCTATGTGGACGGCGGTCCGTCTAAGACGGGGACGGTCGGGCATGTACGTATGATTGGCAATCAAGTTTTCCGTCACGCTGTCACAGATATTGCCGCCGCGATGAAAGAGTGTGCGGCGCAAGTTGGTCTGGACATGACAGACGTCGACTATTGTGTTCCGCATCAGGCTAATCAACGTATTCTTGACGGCGTTGGAAAACGGCTGAAATTGCGGCCTGAACAGGTAATTTCTACAGTTGCGTTGCATGCTAATACATCTGCAGCGTCAGTGCCTTTGGCGCTCGATACGGCTATAAAAGATGGACGCATAAAAGATGGGCATTTAGTCATGCTCGAAGCTTTTGGCGGCGGTTTTACATGGGGCGCGGCGCTATTCCGGCTCTAAAAGTTGTAAAGTAACTGTTTTATTTGCCTTTTTTACGATTTTCCCTTGCCAGCCCTGCGGTAACTTTGCTTTAACCTTTGTTATGGGGCTCAATGATTTGGGCCACGGGGAGAATGTTGATGAGTGCTGGTACTGTTACACGCGCTGACTTGTCAGAGGCCGTCTACCGAGAAATCGGTTTGTCGCGTACTGAGAGCTCTGAGCTTGTCGAGGCCGTGATTGATCATATATCCGCAGCCTTACTGCGCGGCGAAAGTGTAAAACTCGCGGGGTTCGGAACTTTCTCTATGCGCGACAAGAAACAACGCATCGGACGTAATCCTAAAACGGGCGAAGCTGTCCCGATTACACCGCGCCGCGTGCTTGTCTTTAAAGCATCTCAAGTGATGCGTGAACGTGTCGATTCGTCACTTTCAAGGAAATAGGCTAGAGTCCTGATTCGTAATGGCTATATTTATCTCAACGTGCCTATTTTTGAGGGTAGGGAATGCAATTAAAGACCACACGGGCATTTCGAACGATTAGCGAAGCTGGTGAAGAACTAGACCTTCAGCCTCATGTCTTGCGTTTTTGGGAATCAAAATTTCCGCAAATTAAACCGATGAAACGTGGCGGTGGGCGTCGCTTCTATCGCCCCGAAGACATTGAATTTCTGCGCGGCATCAAAATTCTGCTTCATGATGAGAAGCACCCAATCAAAGATGTGCAAAAGCTCATCCGCGTCAAAGGGGCAGGGCGCGTCATGGAACTTGGCCGCTCAATTGAACGGGCCGCTAAGCCTAAGCCTGTTGAGGAAGTTGAGCTTATTCCAGAGCGCATCGTCAATTACGAGCCAGAGCCGGCTCTATCAGATGTAAGTAAACCCGTAGATTCTGATATTTTGCGCCCCATTTCTGAACCAGAGACGGCGCGCAAACCCTTTGGTAAAGATGTAAAAGTTGCACCCGTCATTCATTCTGTCGATTTGAAAGAGGACGAGGTTGTCGTCCCGCCTCCAGCGACTGAGCCAGTGGATATGGACCTGCCAGAAGTTGATTATGTAGATGACGAGATTGAGGAGTATATTGAGACCGAAGTTGATCTTGACGATATTCAGGACGGCGACGTTATCCTCGATGAGGCGTCCTCCGCGCCTGTGATTGCCGAGGTTCCAAGCGTGGATAAAGACGCGCTTGAAGACGCATTGTCCAAGCTTGTAGCTTTGCGTAAGCGTTGGGTTGATTTTAAGTCTTCAGAAGAGCCGTCAGAGTAATTGTCGGGAGTCTCTCGCTGATTTACCATTGAGTTGCGCGCGCGCCGCGCTATATAGCGCTGACGGTGATTGTCGGAATATAGCGCAGTCTGGTAGCGCACTAAGCTGGGGGCTTAGGGGTCGCAGGTTCGAATCCTGCTATTCCGACCAAAATTTCCTTGTAAGTCTTTGACTTACAAGGATTTTTTTTATTATTTTTTTGCTTGTCCGCCTTTCTGTCCTCTTTTGTCCACCTTTCAGCATAAGAGAATATGGTCTTTGAAGCGCTCCATAGAACTGTCAGGGACGTATTTTGATTGAAATTTTCTACTTTTCACGAATCGTAAGCTGTCCACCCGCTTTAGTTTCAAGCTAAACCCCTGAAAATTCCTGACGGATGTAGTTTTCTTTTGGTAAGTTGGGGTACTAAGCGCGCCCATGCTTGGTGTTCTGACATCCACATTATAGTTTCGATTTTTCGGAGCATAAATGCAAAGTAGTTAGGCGAAACGCGGCAGCGATTTCCGCAAAAGGGGGTGCATTGCGGACCTTGCGCCAGTGATTTTGTGTCATCCAAAGAGGCTCTCGTCGGGCTTAAATACTCTTAGTGGTTACCAACCGCGCTTATGCCAGATTTAAAGCTGACAAGTAGGCGTTGCTGCCAGACATTTGCCTCTCCGAATGAGGAACGTCACATTGATTCATCTGTTGACGGTAGGAAACCGCACTAGTAACAAGTACCATGATTTTTGCCTTTAGAGTAATACAAACGGTAGTTGCGAGCTTTTAATGCGTGGACTTTTATTCTTTATATTCATTTTTATGACGATTCCCGCAACAGCTCACGCCTATATTGACCCAGGTTCAGGAAGCGCAATCATGTCAGCGATCATCGGTTTTTTCGTGGTTATTGGCCTGACCATAAAATCGTTCTGGTATAAGATTAAAGCACTCTTTGCGGGCGGGTCAAAAGACGATTCAGAGACGCCGCCGGACGCATAGCCTCAACAAACGCTATCACATTATTTTGCCGTAAGCGCGGAAGACCTAATATCTATGGATCATAACGTAAAATCAAATCGTGAGTATTGGGAACAATTTTATAAACAGAACGCGCTTTCAGTTCCGTCGCAATTTTGCGCGATGGTTGCGACAGAAATCACTAAAGGTCCCTGTGTTGTTGAACTAGGTTGCGGTAATGGGCGAGACTCGCTTTATTTTGCTAGCCATCAACATAATGTCTGCGCCGTAGACCTCTCTCATGAAGCTGTGAAATCTTGTAGCAAAACGGCTGCTAAACTGGGGCTCAATACAGCTCAATTCATGCAAGGGGATATCTCCAGTCACGAAGATTTAAAACGGTTGTTTGACGCCGCAAGGAATACAAATAATGCGGGTGCTGTAGTTTGTTATTCAAGATTTGTAATGCATTCAGTTAATGATGAACAAGAACGCCTATTTCTCACCAGCATAAGCAAACTTATCAAGCTTGGCGAAACAATCTATTTCGAATTCAGATCCAAAGAAGATGCAGATTTAGCGAAAACGTTTGGCGGTCATTATCGGCGCTTTGTAGACACGGACGCTTTTATAGAGGCGCAAACACATACATATGGATTTGAGCTAAAATACGCGCTTACAGGACGCGGTATGGCCAAATATAAATCAGAAGATCCCTATGTTAGCCGACTTGTTTTCGAGAAGAAATAATGAATAAGGTTGGCGCTTTTTTTTTACACATTAAAAATGTGATAGCGTATAATCAGCTTCCCAAAGAACACCGCCGCCTCACGATTTATTCGGAAGGTAAGAATTATTGGTCTTACTTGGGGGGTCTCCTGCAAACCATATTAAGTACATCAGACGTTCATGTCTGTTACGTTACATCGTCCAAGACTGACCCTGGATTAGAGATAGAGCACCCCCGCTTAAATAGCTTTATAATAGGCGAAGGGTTTGTGCGTGATTGGATGTTTGCGAACATGGAGACAGATGTTGTTGTCATGACAATGCCTGATCTTGGGCAATATCAAGTTAAACGTTCATCTCACGCCGTCCACTATGTCTATGTCCAGCACTCACTTGTGAGTTTACATATGGTCTATCGTCCTGGTGCATTTGATTTTTATGATACAATTTTCTGCGCTGGCCCACACCATATGAAAGAAATCAGGGCCATAGAAGCCCTCTCTGACACACCTCCCAAAAATCTATTTGAACATGGATATGCGCGCCTTGATTCTATTATGGCAGAAGGGGCGGAACGTGGCCGTGGAAATAAAACAACAACACAGGCACAGCAACATTTTTTACTAGCACCTTCATGGGGGACGGCCGGAACGATAGAGACTGGAGTCGGGGCCAAAATTGTTGCGTTATTACTGTCAAAGAACGCGAAAGTTACGCTACGCCCACATCCGCAAACTATAAAGTTTGCAGCTAAACGCGTTGATGAAATTGTTAGCAAATACTCTGCCAACCCCAATTTTGACTATGAGAATAATGTGGAAGGACAAAGCTCGCTTCATGCATCAGATGTCATGATATGTGACTGGTCAGGTGCAGCGTTGGATTACGCATTTGGTTTGGGTAAGCCAGTGATTTTTATCGATGTCGAGCGGAAGGTGAATAACCCAAATTATCAGGACATCCCTATTGCGCCATTTGAAGTCGAAATTCGCGGCTCGATAGGAACGGTTATTAGCCCCGACAATCTTGACGCTATATTAGAGTTAGACTTGAAACCATTGCCACACGACTTGGCTGAAAAGTATGTTTACAATGTCGGCCATTCAGACGAGAGAGGCGCGCGCGAAATCCTACGGCTTGTTCAAAAATAATGTTGGTGTTTGATAAAATCTTTTCTGCTCAAAAAAAAGTTCGCGTTCTTCTTTTAGCCTGCTTGATGGTCTTGCTTAGCTCGTCGGTGAGTTACGCTCAATTTTCGGACACCTCAATCAACTTTACCGTCACAGAAGAGGCGGTACAAGGCGATGGAGTTCTAAAAAAATTCTTCTTTGCGGAGCCTATAAAAGGGCCGTTGATTTATGAATTACACGTTCAATCGTCCGGTGTGAAAGATGAATATGCGCATAGTGGTATGGCGGTCTATTTAGGTATGGCTCCAGCCGTAAAAATTTTGGAGAATGGCCGCGTCTCAGTCATAAAACTCAAGAACGATACAGCGGTGACATCCGATGGAGACTGGACAGGCTTTAAAGGGCGTTTCAAAGCTATTCTCGTGCGCAGTGAAACAGGCGTGGTCAGCATAACGCCGACGGTCTTGTCTATCAAATGGCCTGCAGGGGTAACGCCTGATTTAACAATCATCACCGGAAAGCCTGACAGCTCCTTCCCGCCAGCCACCGATGGATTAGTAGATATTCGTACACTTCAATATTCTCATCTACCGCGGTGGATGCGGGTTTTGTGTAACTTAGTAGAGACGCTTTATAAAGGTATTCATTCTGTGACAGGGTTTGGTTGGGGGCTTAGTTTGCTACTGTTTGCCGTTGTTATTAAGCTCATTTTATTGCCTATTGCTATGCTCACAACGCGTTTACAAAATCAGGCTAACTCGCATAAAACGGCGTTAGAACCGGTCTTTGATAATATCAAAAAGAACTTCACAGGAGAGACGGCTCATAAGAAGGTCATGGCGGCTTACAAGGCCCGCGGAATTACGCCCTATTACAGCCTCAAGCCTCTTCTTGCGACGATGGTATCTCTACCTGTTCTTATCGCCATATTTAACATGCTGGGGGAAGTGGAACCCCTCCGCGGTGCAGGAGCACTTTGGGTCGAAAGCTTGGCTTATCCCGATGCGTTAGCCCATATGCGCACACAGCTTCCGCTATTTGGACATACCCTAAATTTATTGCCATTTATTATGGCAGGGGTGACATTTTTCTCGGCCTATATGCTCAAGAGCGCGACAGCCTCTCCTCGCGAAACCCAGCGGCAAAAACGAAATTTATATTTAATGGGCAGTATTTTCTTTTTGATTTTTTATCCGTTCCCCTCAGCCATGGTACTTTATTGGACGCTTTCGACTCTGTTGCAATCCATCGCCAATAAAGCTATGAAAAATTCCTAATATGAATGTTACAAAAGGAAATAGAAAGAAACAATCTGGCCATGTGATTGGAAGGTGGTCACTCTTTTTGAGTTTATTTTTATGCTTGTTTCAAGTCTTCATCAGCTTTCCTATTGCCGTATGGACTAGAAATAAGTTTAACTTCGAAGCCCCTCTCACTCATTCCTATTCGGTTCTCATAATCATCATGATTTTGATAACGGCGGCCTCGATTTTCGTGGCATTTGTATTGCCGAAAAGTTTGAAAGAAAAACTTGCGCCATTGCTTGTGGCGGCCGTATTGATGCTTTTTATTCAGCAGAACTTCCTCTCTTGGGACTACGGAATCCTTGATGGCCAAACCTTAGATTTTTCTCAAAACAATGGTCTCGGCGTTTTTGATTTATTGCTTTGGTTGACTGCGGCCCTGGCCTCAGTTTTTGCGGCAAAACGTCTTCGGTCTTGGGCCGGTAATATACTTATCGGTGTTGGCGCCATCACCTTCATCATGGCGGGAATAAACATCGCTAATTACGGCGAGGCAAACTCTACCTACTCAATTGATGAGCGCGACAAATTTAATTTTTCCAAGACTAAAAACGTCCTCCTATTTCTATTTGATGCCTACCAAATGGATGTCTTTCGAGAGCTCGCCGATAGTCACCCAGAATTAATGGAGCCACTTGAGGGGTTCACGCTTTACGAAAACAACAGTGCAACCTTTGCCAAAACCTATCCGACTATCCCGCTGTTTTTGACGGGCAAAGTGTACCGCAAAGAAGAGCCTGTTTTGGACTTTTTTCAAACGGCCTATAAGGGCTCGCTGCTGCAGTCGCTACAGAAAGAGGGCTGGGATGTCGGATTGTATCATAATGTCGATGCTTATTCGAGCCTTGTTAATGCCGTTCCGGCGCACCCTGATATCATGGATAATATCATTTCAGGCACGCCAAGTCGGGCCAAGATTGATACCTATTTGCAAGCGCTTGATCTTTCGTTTTTTCGCGCGGCGCCGCATCAACTCAAATCCATAGTTTTCAATAAAGGCAATTTTGTAGCGCGAAGAGATAAGCCGAAAAAGGTTTTAGAAAAACTGACGGGTGAACCGCAATCTGCCCAACCGTTTAAATATGATTATAAGGAAAAGCACGACGCCTTAGGCTTTAAAAGCCTGATGAAGGAGCATGCAAAACCCTCCATGGATGACCCTGTTTTTCGGTTTTATCATTTCTCACTGCCCCACGGCCCTGTTTTACTCGATGAGAATTTTAATAGTGTTAGGCTTGAAAACAATTTTGAAAATAGCCGCCTTTATTCGATTGCAGCGCTTAAGCTTATGGGGGATTACATTGCGCAGTTGAAAGACATAGGTGTTTATGATGAAGCCTCCATCCTCATCGTATCTGATCACGGCATGGCTGCGACAAACGGTGAGCAATATAATGGCGTCACCAAACGCTATGAGACGCTAAAGAAATTTGGTTACACACGCGCTTCGGCTCGGTCTCTTCTGCTAGTAAAAAATCCAGGTGAAACTGGTCCGCTAAAGCGCTCCCAAGCGCCAACGTCTGGGGTCGATGTGGCCCCCACTTTGGCGGCTGCTGCTGGTATAGAGGGACTTGAGTTTGAAGGCGTGGACATTCACAGCCTATCCGAGGACATGCCGCGCACTCGCGAATATATGTACTATACTTTCACAAGTTGGGACTCCAAATATCTCAATGACTTTCGAGTTTTCGAGATTGATGGTGATGTCAGATCGCTCACTTCTTGGAACGATAAAGGGTATTTAAAAGACCCAATACCCTTTGAAAACAGAGATCGCTATACAATTGGCGAAACCCTTAGCTATGGCAGCGAGGTGAAAAGCGAAACAGACTTTCTCAACGCTTTCACGGATGTAAAAAAAGTGACGATGAATGATAATTTTATTCTCGCCGAGAACGGTGCTTTAGACTTCAATATAAAACTCACGCGCCCCCCTAAAGCCGGAGAAACCCTTCTGCTTCAATTTAAGTTTTGGTCTGGTCCTAAAATTACGCGCCAAATCACCATAAATGGCGAGAAATTCACAACCGAAATTAAGCCGAAAAAAAGGGGGCTTACGCGCGGTTTTATCATCCCGCCGCATATTCATAAATCCGCGCCCAACTTTGATATTTCCTTTGAATCTCTTACGCCCGACGCGCCAGAGCCTCTTCG
>CALLME010000065.1 GCA_938007945.1 uncultured Caulobacterales bacterium | reverse complement strand
GAGGCGATGCTTATAAATGCAAATTTTCCGATTTACGCGCCTGCTAGTCAATTTAATCATCTCCCCACGCGGCCAAGAAAGCTCCTGTTAAAACGTCGTGAAATCAATCGTTTAATGGGAGATGTTCAGAAAAAGGGCCGTACGCTCGTGCCCTTAAAGCTTTATTTTAATGATAAAGGCTTCATCAAGCTACTGCTCGGGGTCGGCGCAGGTAAACGCAATGTCGATAAGCGTGAAACGCAAAAGAAACGCGATTGGCAGAAACAAAAAGCGCGGCTAATGCGCGAAAAGGGTTAAGTCCCTAATCCAAACTGTTCAAATGATTGCGGATATCAGCGAAGACTTGCATAAACATTTCCTCCGTCAGACGTTTCGTGTTGGTATTATAACGTGAGCAATGATAGCTGGAAAAGAATGTCAGTTCATCTCCAACTTTATATTTCACACCGTGGCCGAAGGGGTAATCCTTCAGACGCAGTCCTAAAGCGCGCACCGTATTATCATGTGAAATTTTACCAAGACAGAGCAGGGCGCGCAGGCTCGGCAGGCCGTTGATTTGGTCTGTCAGAAACAGGCGACAATTGTTGCATTCCGCGCCAATCGGCTTGTTTTGTGGTGGCAGGCAACGCACGGCATTTGTAATCATTGCGCCCGTGAGTTCTAGGCCGTCATCCGCGCTTGCGCCGTATTCACCTTTTGAAAAGCCGTGGCGCGCAATTGCATCATAGAGAAGGTCTCCCGCCCAGTCGCCCGTAAAAGGGCGCCCTGTTTGATTGGCCCCATGCATACCTGGCGCAAGACCGATAATCAGAAGTTCTGGAGCAGGATCACCGAAGCTCGGCACGGGGGCATTATGATAGTGGGGAAATTCATCACGTAAGCTGAGCAAAAATTCACGCAAACGCGGACAGCGGTCACAATCTCGGGGTGGTTCAGTAAAGCTCACGCTTACGCATCACCGCGATTGGGGCGGCCGATTAATTTGTCTAGCTCGCCAAGTTCAATAAAGGCATCGGCTTGACGACGTAAATCATCACCGAGCATAGCAGGCTTTGTCATCATGGACGAAATCACAGAGACGCGGCAGCCTTGCTTTTGTACATATTCGACGACACGGCTAAAATCGCCATCGCCTGTGAACAAAAGGAAGTGGTCGATATGCGGGGCAAGCTCGATCATATCCACGGCCATTTCCATATCCATATTGCCTTTAATGCGAGAGCGACCATCACGGTCTTTATATTGTTTGGCGGGCTTGGTGATAACGTGATAGCCGTTATAATCGAGCCAATCGACAAGCGGTTTTATGGGCGAAAAATCATCATCTTCGACGATAGCTGTGTAATAATAAGCACGTTGTAGTCGCCCCTTGCCTTGAAACAGTTCGAGTAGCTTGCCGTAATCGATCTCTAGCTCAAGCGCTTTCAAAGTCGAATAAAGGTTCGAGCCATCAATAATGATGCAGAGATTCTCGTCTGGATAAAATGCCATTAGGCGCTCTTGCGCTTTGTAACTTCGGACAGCGTGATGGTGTGACCGCTCGCTTGAACGATCAAAACGTGATCGCGGGTCATTTGGCGCGGGTGATCGACGCCGCAACTATGGGCAATCATTTCGACTTCTTTGCGAATGGTTTTGACATATTGCATAACGCGCACGGCTTTATTTGTGGGATCAAGCCCGCGCTGTAAGCGTTTATCATGGGTCGTAATACCTGTTGGGCAAGTGTTTTTATCGCATTTGAGGGCTTGTATGCAGCCCATGGCAAACATGAATCCGCGTGCAGAGGTCACAAAATCTGCACCTGCGCAAAAGGCCCAAGCAATCTCGGCTGGTGTAATAAGTTTGCCGCCCGCGATAACAGTTATACGGTCGCGAAGGTCGTAGGCTTCAAGTAAATCTGTTACCATGGGTAAGCTTTCGCGAATGGTCATGCCCATATTGTCCATCAAGGGTAGAGGTGCCGCGCCAGTGCCGCCATCTCCGCCATCAAGCGTGATAAAGTCGGGCGCGCTGTCAGGACCGCGTGCTTCAATTCGGTCCAAAAGTCTTTTTACCGAGGCAATATTTCCTACGACAAATTTTATACCCACAGGAAGACCAGAGGCTTCGCGAGTTTGATGTATGAGATCAAGCAGAGTTTTGGGGTCAGACGCGTCAACATGACGATTAGGTGAGATAGCGTCTTCGCCCTCGGGAATGCCTCTAATTTCTGCGATTTCAGGCGTAACTTTGCTTGCTGGTAGAATGCCGCCTTTGCCTGGCTTTGCGCCTTGGCTAAGTTTAATTTCGATCATTCTAACTTGTGGGTTTTCGCAAATCTTTTTCAGTTTTTCGACGTTCAGAGTGGCGTCATCATTACGAGCACCAAATTTCGCTGTGCCGAGTTGGAATACAATGTCACATTCCCCCTCAAGGTGGTAAGGCGATAACCCACCTTCGCCAGTATTGAGCCAGCACCCGCCCATTTGTGCGCCGTGTGACAGGGCTTGGATTGCGGGCTTAGATAACGAACCATAACTCATGGCCGATATGTTGAAAAAGCTATTGGGCTCATAAGGTCGGCGGGCGTTCGGACCAATGATACACGGTTTTTGTGGACTATGTTCGCCCTCAAGTTTTGGAAACATACCGTTTGCGAAAATTGACGCACCAGTGCTGAGAATTTTCGTTGAACCAAACGGAACAGTTTCATGCCCATCATCAGCAATGTCGTTTATATAGTCACGTTCCGCGCGGTTAAACGGCATTTCTTCGCGGTCCATGGCGAAGAAATACTGACGAAAAAACTCACCGAGTGTGGAGAAAATATGCCGAAAGCGCCCAATGACAGGGTAGTTGCGGCGTATGGCATCTTTCGTCTGCGTGATGTCGATAAAAAATAAAACTATTGAGAGCGCAACTACAGCGCCCACCACAAAAAGAAAGAGCGACCCTAGGATAGACAGACCCTGCATAGCTGTCGTCGCAAAAAGGCCCATCATGTCACTTGTTGAGCCTTCGCCCGCGCGCAGCCACATAAATTTCTCCGTTTAATTTAACTTAAGTCCTACTTAAGCCTCTCACTTTATGACAAGCGTTGTCAGGGGCGGCAAGTGAAAACAAGAGTCAAGCCGTTGGCGCTGACTTGCCCGAATCGGATTGATAAAAGATGATGTCATTATGAAATGGTTCTTTCGCATTATAGGCGTCATTTTCCTTATCTTCGCAGCCTTGGTGGGGACAGGATTTTTTACATCGCCAACACTGACTGTTGAACGCAGTCTTGAAGTCGGGGCTTATTCTGATGAAGTTTTTGAATATCTTGAAGATTTGCAGATGTTTAATCAATGGTCGCCATGGCATGCGCAAAATCCAGATGCGGATTATGTGTTTGGCAGCGTAGATTATGGTGTCGGCGCGAGCGTCATTTGGCGCACCCCCGGTCAGACCGTTGACGATGCCGCACAAATAAGCCGTCAGGAAATCATCGCAGCTCAAGCGCCTGAATTTGTACAAGCGGCGCTCCTTCTCAATGGTGAACCAGCGTCTGCCACCTATGCGCTGTCGCCGACAGAAGAGGGTGCACTTGTTTACATCCAATTTGAACGCGAGCTCGGCGGATTTCCCTACATTGAACGTCTTAGAAAAGGCAGTCTCGAGAGCCAACTTGGCGCAGAATTTGAGGCCGCACTTCAACGTCTAAAAACTATTGTTGAAGCTGAGTAACGCTTTCGCGGATTTGCATTTAAGTAATAGCGGTGCCCACACATACTAAGGGTGTGTGTTTGGGGCCCTTGTCGCACGTTCGTTTAACGAAAGCGCTAAGGCCATTTAACCACGGGTGGCATGGAGGACAGGATTGTCTTCACATTCCCGCCCGTCTTGAGCCCAAATGTTGTGCCGCGGTCATAAAGCAAGTTAAATTCTACATAGCGCCCGCGTTGTATTAGTTGGGCCTCGCGGTCAGCTTCCGTCCATGACTCATGCATGCGGCGACGTACGATTTGGCTGTAAACATCTTTAAATGCGCGGCCTACATCTTGCGTAAAGGCAAAGTCAGATTCCCAGTCACCGCTATTATGGCGATCATAGAAAATACCGCCAATCCCACGTGGCTCATCTCTGTGAGCGAGGTAAAAATAGTCGTCACACCAATCTTTAAAGCGC
>CALLME010000064.1 GCA_938007945.1 uncultured Caulobacterales bacterium | reverse complement strand
AGTTACGGCGCAACGCCAAATGCTTATGACGCGAATGTGCGTTTTATCTGCTTTACGCCGCAGGGGTCTTTTGCGGCCACAGATCCAGATTCGACCATCGTGTTTAAGTTCCGCGCGCGTATCCCTGCTAATTGATGGCCTGCTAATTGATGGCCTGCAAATTAGAACATCTTGCGTGATAGATTTGTCGCGCTATGACAGGGCATGCCGCATCTTATCCTGACCAGTCGTGATCTTCCCATACCCCCTTTAAGCGCAGGCGGTGAGCCACTTGAGTTCCGCATAATAGGCGAGGGCGTCGATATGACAGGGGCGATGGCCTTAGTCTCGACATCACTTGAAAAAATTAGCGCCGCACAGATTGAGGCTTTTCCTGACACAGTCGGCCTCATTGCAAATCTCGGCGTCGGGTTTGATACGATAGACCGCTACGCCGCCGCTAAACGTGGGGTGACAGTCACCAATACCCCCGTCGTCGCAGAAGACACTGCCGACCACGCTTTCGCGCTCATTCTTGCGACTTGCCGCCGCCTCAATGAGCATGAGCGCTATGTTCGTGCAGGACAATGGCCTGCCACCGAGCCGCTGACGAGTGTGCGTGTGCACGGCAAACGTCTGGGTCTTGTCGGCTTTGGCGATATTGGGCAGGGTGTCGCGCGCCGCGCCAAAGGCTTTGGCATGGAGGTCAGCTATTGGAACCGCTCTGCGCGTGCAAAGGCAGCCGCTGAGATTGGCGCGACCCGTGTTGAGGATTTGCACGCGCTTCTGCGCCGCTCTGATATTATCTCGCTGCACACTGCCCACACGCCAGACACCCATCATATAATTAACTCTGAGACGCTTGCAGCCTGTAAAAAAGGTGCGTTTCTTATCAATACAGGGCGGGGCGGATTGATTGACGAAGACGCGCTTATTGCAGCGCTTCAGTCGGGTCATATTGCAGGCGCGGGGCTAGACGTGTTTGAGGACGAGCCGAAGGTGAGAGACGCTTTTATCGCTATGGAGAATGTCGTTCTCACGCCACACGCGGCTGCTCTGACCCATGAATGTCGCATGGAGATTGTCATGCGTGGATTGATGAACGTGATTAAATTTATCGAGACAGGTGAGGTCATGGACGAGGTTCCCGCACCCGCTTGAGGTTGATGTCGCGTAATGTCATCCAGCTGACAATTGGTTCCACGCCGCTGTGATATGCAAAATTGTGCATAGGGGGACAGGGCATGGCCAGTCATATGAATTATAAAACTATTTTTTCATCACTTATTTTGGGCGCAACTTTTGGGCTTACAGCCTGTAGCGGAACAAGTTCTGAAACAGACGCAACGCGCTCAGATACGGCCAAAGCCCTCACGATAGACGCGGTCGATACTGCGGCCATAATGAACGCCAAAAACACCCCCGAAGTTTGGCTTACTTATGGCGGGACATATGATGAGCAGCGCCATGCGCGCCTTGACAAAATTACGCCAGACAATGTCAGCGAGATGGGGGTTGCTTGGACTTATCCCCTCTCGACCAGTCGCGGCGTCGAAGCGACACCGATTGTCGTGGACGGGGTCATGTATGTCACCTCCGCTTGGTCAGTGGTGCACGCCCTTGACGCTAAAACAGGCAAGGAGCTTTGGGTTTATGACCCAGAAGTGTCTGGCGAAGATGCGGCCAAAGGCTGTTGTGATGTGATTAATCGCGGCGTGGCAGTGCATGGCGGCAAGGTTTATCTCGGCGTATTTGACGGACGTTTCGAAGCGCTAGACGCCAAGACAGGCGAGGTCGTCTGGAGCACGCTGACTGTTGATAAATCAAAGCCCTATACCATCACAGCTGCACCGCGCGTGGTGAAAGGCAAAGTTCTCATCGGAAATGGTGGCGGAGAGCTTGGTGTACGTGGTTTTGTGACCGCCTATGACGCAGAGACAGGCGAGAAAGTCTGGCGGTTCTACACCGTGCCAAATCCTGAGAAAAAACCTGACGGCGAGGCTTCTGATGCAATCTTTGCCGCACTCGCTAATGACAGTTGGGGTGAGACGGGCGGCTGGGTCACAGATGGCGGGGGCGGTACGGCATGGGACGCGATTGTCTATGATGAGGTCAATGACAGCATCATCATCGGTGTTGGAAACGGTTCACCGTGGAACGCTGATATTCGCGACCCAGGCGGGAAGGGTGATAACCTCTTCCTCTCTTCCATCCTCGCCGTTGATGCTGATACGGGGGCGTATAAATGGCATTTCCAAACAACCCCGCGCGACCAATGGGACTACACGGCGACGCAAACAATAATTCTGGCAAATCTGCCATTAGGTGAGGGCGGGGCGGAGCGCCGCGTCGTCATGCAGGCGCCCAAAAACGGCTTCTTCTATGTACTCGACGCCGCCACAGGCGAGTATATTTCTGGTGAGAAATTTGAGAAAAATATGACTTGGGCAACAGGCCTTGACGCGACCGGTCGTCCGATTGAAAATCCGGCCGCACGCGATACCTCTGGCGACGGTTTTGTGGCCATCCCTGCACCTTTTGGGGCGCATAATTGGCACCCTATGGCCTTCAGCCCTGATACAGGCCTTGCCTATATCCCCGCGCAGACCATGGTGCAAATAATCCAAGACGCACCAGAAAACACGACGAAAAATCCAAAGTGGAATGTGGGCTATAATCTCGCCGCGGGCGTGCCGCCTGTCTATCCAGCGGGTACGCTCGACGCAGTTAAAGCCACAGCCTCAGGCAAGTTACTTGCTTGG
>CALLME010000063.1 GCA_938007945.1 uncultured Caulobacterales bacterium | reverse complement strand
GGTCGTAATCTTGCCCCCGTAAATAGAGAGGAACGGCGCGCCGTCCGTAAATTCGTCAATATCAAGCACATAATCGCGTGTCACGGCAGAGGCATTATCTGACTTATCGTCATAGAGCGGGCGCACACCTGAGTAGCTCCACTGCACATCCTCAGGGCTAATGTCATTTTGAAAATACTCATTCGCGGCGTCGCAAAGATATTGTGTCTCTTCCGGCGAAATTTTCACAGGCCCAGGCGCATGGTCAAACGGGACATCCGTCGTCCCAATCAACGTATGGTCCGCTTCATAGGGAATAGCGAAAATTATTCGGTTATCGGCATTTTGGAAAATATAGCTGTGGTCACCATCAAATAATTTGCGTGTCACAATGTGGCTACCCTTCACGAGGCGTAGGCCTTTGTCATTTTTCTTCTTATTTATGCGGCCGAGAATTTCATCGACCCAAGGTCCCGCAGAATTGACGATGGCGTGGGCGTTGACATGACGCGTGCCGTCTTTGTCTTTCACCTTTGCGCGGTAGCCATCTTTGACAGGATTAAGGTCTAGCACTTCGGTGCGCGTGCAAATATCTGCCCCACGCGCCGCCGCATCCACCGCATTCAACACAACAAGGCGTGCGTCCTCAACCCAGCAATCAGAATACTCGAACCCTTTGGTCAGGCGCGGCTCTAAAACACCTTTATGCGGAGCAGTCTTGAGGCTGATAGTCTTCGTGCCGGGCAAGAGCTCGCGCCCGCCAAGGCTGTCATATAAAAACAGTCCCATGCGCAACATCCATGCTGGGCGCAAACCTTTGTCATAAGGCAGCACAAATCGCATCGGCCAAATAATATGCGGTGCAGCCCGCAGCAATCTTTCGCGCTCAATCAAAGCCTCGCGCACGAGCTTAAACTCAAAATGCTCAAGATAGCGCAATCCGCCGTGAATAAGCTTAGTCGAACTCGACGATGTATGATTAGCCAAATCATCGCGCTCGCATAACAGCACGGAAAGCCCCCGCCCCGCAGCATCGCGCGCAATGGCCGTCCCGTTAATACCGCCGCCAATGATGAGTAAGTCGTAATTTGTTTTCATGAAAGGATGATAAGCGACAGCCCAAGATGTGCAAGATTAAAGAGACGGCTCAGAGTTTTTTCACAATATGCACCAACTGATTAGCGCGAATAGGTTTATTCTCTTGGATAAATTTTGTTTTTTAGCATAAGTCATCCCAAAGGATGATTTATTTTGACAGACACGCAAACTGATAGCTTTCGCAAAAAATTCGCGCGCGGTTTGGCCTTGTTTCTCCCTGGCATATTTTTGCTTGGCTTTAATCTCGGTACTGGAAGTGTCACCGCTATGGCGAAAGCGGGCGCAGATTATGGCATGACGCTTTTGTGGACCATTATTGCGTCCTGCCTCTGCACATTTTTCATGATTAATCTTTATGGTCGATACACTTTGGTGACAGGCGAAACAGCATTGCAAGCCTTTAAAAAACATATTCATCCTGCCGTAGGTTTGTATTTTATCGCGGCGCTTACATTTGGCGTATGCGGCAGTGTGATGGGCGTAATGGGCATTGTGGCGGATATTTGCTATGAATGGTCAAAGACAATGACAGAGGGTGGTATCGCCCCGATCTATTTCGCCACATTTTTCTCAAGCCTCGTCTTTTTCATTTTCTGGAAGGGCAAGACGCAATTTTTTGAGCGCGCCCTCGCCGTGATTGTAGCGGTCATGTCAGCCTGTTTCTTGATTAACTTTTTTATCCTGATGCCGCCGCCTATTGATATTATTAAAGGGCTCATTCCCAACGTGCCAGACGTAAAGAGCAGCACAGGCCCAGGCCCGCTTCTCGTCATCGCGTCCATGGTCGGGACAACCGTTTTTTCTGGCCTGTTTATTATTCGCACAACGCTTGTCAAAGAAGCGGGCTGGACGCTCAAAGACGAAAGAACGCAGCGCAATGACGCTTTTGTTTCTGTCAGCCTGATGTTCCTCATTAGCGCTTCTATCATGGCCGCTGCCGCAGGCACGCTTCACGTCGAAGGGCTTGGCTTGTCTAGAGCCTCACAAATGATTGAACTATTAGAACCGCTCGCAGGCGCGCTCGCCATGTCACTTTTTGCGCTCGGCATCGTCGCAGCGGGGGTGTCCTCACAGTTTCCAAATGTGCTCATGCTGCCTTGGCTGATTTGCGATTACAGAGAAACGCCGCGCGATATGACCTTGCCGAAATATAGGCTCATGGTGTTTGCTATCTCGCTACTTGGCCTTGTTGTGCCGTTATTTGGCGCACGGCCTGTGCTTGTGATGATTGTGTCACAAGCGTTTAACGCCGTCATTTTACCTATCACGGTGGCCTGTATTTTCTATCTCGCCAACCGCAAGGATTTGATGGGCGCGCATAGAAATGGTCTTGTATCTAACCTTATATTGATTGCCATTCTGCTCTTTTCGCTCTTCACCTCATTCATAAGCGTCAAAGGTGTCTGGCAAATGTTGGCAGGTTAATCGTGGCATCAAATTACTATCCCGATTTTCAAGACCCCGCGTTTTTGAACTCCCATATTCACGCTACGCTAGATTTTTACGCGCCACGCGTGATAGCGCCAGATGGTGGATTCTACGGCTGCTTTTTAGATGACGGAACGTGTTTTGATCCGGGCGCTAGACAGCTTGTGGGCTCAGCCAGATATACATTTAACTATGCCGTTGCCGCCCGCCTTTACGGCGAAGCTCAGCACTGCGAATGGGCCGAACGGGGACTGGACTTTCTAACGGGCACGCATAGACAAGCCAATGGTCACTATGCATGGCTAATTGAGGACGGCGTCATCACTGATCCCCGCGTGATGGCCTATGGTCATGCTTTTGTTATTCTCGCCGCCGCCTCTTGCCTACGCGCTGGTATAGCCAGCGGCGAAGATGTGCTCGAAGAAACCTTCACCTTTATGGAAGACTATTTTTGGGACGCGGAGGCTGGCGCTTATAATGATGAGCGCGACGACACGCTGACATGGGTGTCACCTTACCGCGGGCAAAATGCTAATATGCATATGTGCGAAGCGCTGCTTGAAGCGTGGAAAGCGACACAAAGTTCGCGCTATCTTGACCGCGCAGAAGCGCTTGCCAAGAAATTTTGTTTTAATCTCGCCGATCAATCAGGCGGACAGATTTGGGAGCATTACGACGCCGATTGGAACGTCGATATGACCTATAATATCGACAAGCCCAATGACCGGTATAAGCCTTGGGGGTTTCAGCCTGGCCATCAAACAGAATGGGCAAAGCTTCTACTTATTCTCAATGAACACCGCCCTGACAATAAATGGGTGTCCAAAGCAAAATCACAATATGACGAAGCCATCGATACTGGATGGGACGAGACATATGGCGGTATTGTCTACGGCGTTGCACCAGACGGATCATATTGCGCGGCAGAGAAATATTTCTGGGTGCAGTCTGAAACTTTCGCGACAGCATGGCGTCTTTACCGCGTCACAGGCGAGCCAACATATTTAGACGACTATAACCGGATTTGGCGCTGGTGTTGGGATCATATGATTGACCACAAACACGGCGCTTGGTTTCGAGGGCTTAACCGCGACGGCACTAAAACAAGTCATGAGAAATCCCCCCTCGGCAAAACAGATTACCACACTATGGGCGCCTGTTGGGACGTATTGTCTGTGAAGTAATCTGTAGATTTGCAGCCAAAACAACTGCAAATAAGATAATTGACATTCACATCATGTTCTGCAATTGTTCTTATCTTATTCGGAGAGCGATATGCCCAAACCTACGAGTTGCTTTACGTGTCAGTCTTGCGGCACTGTCCATGGGAAATGGGCAGGGCGGTGCGATAGTTGCGGCGAATGGAATACGCTGGTCGAAGAAACGCTCTCACAAAACGCGAAGCCTGCACATAAGCGGCGCAAATCCCGCGCGCTCGAATTTGTTGACCTTGGCGGGGAAAGCAAGGATGTCCCTCGCCTTGTCACAGGCATAGACGAGCTTGACCGTGTCACAGGTGGGGGTCTTGTGCCAGGCTCGGCTCTTTTGGTCGGCGGCGATCCAGGGATTGGCAAATCAACCCTCCTTTTACAGGCTACAGGGAAGCTCGCCGCGAGTGGAGTGAAGACGGCCTATATCTCTGGCGAAGAATCAGTGGGGCAAGTGCGCCGCCGCGCGAAACGTTTAGAGGTCGCGGATATTCCCGTCTCACTTGCAGCGGAAACATCCCTCGGACCTATTTTGGATGGTCTGATGGCGGAACGGCCTGACGTTGTAATTATCGATTCCATTCAGACCCTTTGGACAGACCAACTCGGCGCCGCTCCAGGCACGGTGGCGCAAGTGCGGGCTTGCGCGCAAGAACTCACACGTTTTGCTAAAAAGTCAGGGGCCTGCGTTATTTTAGTCGGCCATGTGACCAAGGATGGACAAATCGCAGGGCCTCGCGTGGTTGAACATATGGTAGATGCCGTACTCTATTTTGAAGGCGACCGTGCGCATCAATTTAGAATACTTCGCGCGCATAAGAACCGCTTTGGCCCGACAGATGAAATCGGCGTATTTGAAATGCGTGAAAGCGGGCTCTGCGAAGTGCCCAATCCGTCTGCGCTATTTCTCGATGGACGCGGAGATACCTCCTCTGGTGCCGCCGTATTTGCAGGCCTTGAAGGCACGCGCCCTGTGCTGACCGAAATTCAAGCCCTTGTTGCCCCTGCCGCTTTCGGCACGCCGCGCCGCGCGGTTGTCGGCTGGGATAGCTCACGCCTTGCCATGGTGCTCGCCGTGCTTGAGGCGCGCTGCGGTGTCAGCTTTGCGGGCAAGGATGTTTACCTAAACGTTGCGGGAGGCTTACGCATTAATGAACCTGCGGCGGACTTGGCCGTCGCAGCGGCATTGGTTTCTTCAGCCTTTGACTATCCCCTACCCGCTGATTCGGTGATATTTGGCGAGATTAGCCTCTCAGGCGATGTGCGCGCCGTGGGCCGCGCGGATGCCCGCCTGAAAGAAGCTGCCAAACTGGGTTTCAAACGCGCCATCACGGCGCCACCACGGAAATCAGAGAACCGTAATGATAATGGCGCACTGCCATCTATTTCCATAAAGACTTTAATCGATCTCGTGAACCGTGTAGAGCAGTCGTCAGAAGGCGGAACTGAGTCCCAGAATTGGGCCGCTTGATATGAAGAGGTCTTATCGTGAGTATTGGTCAATGGACGTTTACGGGCTTTGATATTGTCGTCCTACTCGTCATTCTTATTTCCTTGATGATGGCCGCAGGGCGTGGCTTATTTCGCGAGCTTATTTCTATCGCTGCGCTGACAATTGCCGCCCTGATTGCGCTCTGGCTCTTTGGACGCTTTCGCTTTGAAGCACGTGAGCTGATTTCGCCAAATTGGCTCGCGGACGGCGCGCTTGGACTTGGTGGATTTGCGGTATTTTACATCTTACTTGTCTTTGCCTTTTCAGGCGTAGTGAAGAACTTGCGTGGAAAAGACGTGGGCTTTCTTGACCGCCTGTTCGGCGCGGCCTTTGGTGTGGCGCGCGGGCTGCTCGTTTGCGCTCTCGCAACAATGGTCTTCACAGCCTCCTACCGTGAAGCCAAAGCGGCCCAAGATTTCCGAGACGAGATTAAAAGTGGTGGCACTGAAATTACCGAAGAAATGCTTGAGAAAGCGCCGCAATCTATTCGCGACGCCTTCTCGGATCGTGAACCTGAACTTCCAAAAGTATTTCAGGGCTCCGTCTTTTTCCCTCTGCTAGAGCGGATTGGTGACGGCATACGTGCCTTGCCTTTCTCACGCATGGAAACGCTCGCAGACCGTCTTCGTAAGGGCGAAGATCTCGGAAAAATCGCAGATGAGATGAACAAGCTCTAATGTTAGGGGGCTGTATGAAAACTGGATCTCGGCCCGACAAAGACAGGCTTGCCCCTAGACTCTCCTTCCTGTCTGTCCCATATGAGCGGCACATCCTTAGACTCACGCATGAGTCTTTCACGGCTATTTATGAGGCCTGATATGAGTAAAGCGACGACACCTTTGTCTGCATGCCAAGACCTTGGCCAGAATTCTGACTCTATGGATGACACGCCCCTCACCCTCGACTTTGATGCTCAAGCTGACAAAATTCGTGAAGAGTGCGGTGTTTTTGGTATTTTCGGCATGGATAATGCGGCGTCGCTCACAGCACTTGGGCTCCATGCCTTGCAACACCGCGGACAAGAAGCCTGCGGTATCGCAAGCTATGACGGCGAAAAATTTCACACAGAACGCCATCTCGGTCTTGTTGGTGATAATTTCACGGGCGATGACCCGTCAGAACGCCTTAAAGGTTATATGTCGATTGGACATGTCCGTTATTCGACAGCTGGACAAACCGTGTTGCGTAACGTTCAACCGCTCTTTTCTATGCTCCATTCAGGCGGTTTTGCGCTGGCTCATAATGGTCATATTACCAATGCCTATACGGTGCGTGAGCAACTCGTCGAAGCCGGCGCACTTTTCCAAAGCACCTCTGATACAGAAGTGCTTATTCACTTGATTGCGCGGGCGCGCGGCGGAGAATTTATTGACCGTTTTGTCAATGCGCTGCGCCAAATTGACGGCGGCTACGCCTTTGTTGGGCTGACCGATAATACACTGATTGGCGCGCGGGACCGTCTCGGTATTCGCCCACTACTCTTAGGACGTCTAGGTGATAGCTATGTTCTCGCGTCAGAGACATGCGCTTTTGATATGATTGATGCTGAATTTATTCGCGAAGTTGAACCAGGTGAAGTTGTGGCGATTAATGCCGACGGCATTCGCTCTTTCCGCGCCTTCCCCGAAGTCGAACCGAGACCTTGTGTCTTTGAATTTGTCTATTTTGCGCGTCCAGACAGCATTGTGGGCGGCAAGAGCGTTTACAATGTGCGCAAACGTATGGGGCAACGCTTGGCCGAAGAAACACCTGCCGATGTAGACGTCATTATTCCCGTACCCGACAGCGGTGTCCCCGCCGCCATCGGATTTGCGCAGGAAACAGGCATTCCCTTTGAGCTTGGAATTATTCGTAATCACTATGTCGGCCGTACCTTCATTCAACCGACACAACAAATCCGCGATATGGGTGTGCGCCTTAAACACTCCGCCAATCGCGCCATGATTGAAGGCAAGCGCGTGCTGCTCGTGGACGACTCCATCGTGCGCGGCACGACCTCAACCAAGATTGTGCGCATGATTAAAGCGGCAGGTGCGAAAGAAGTGCACTTCCGCTCCGCCTCTCCACCGATTAAATTTCCAGATCATTACGGCATAGATATGCCCAATAAAGAAAAGCTCATCGCCGCGAATTATAGCCTAGAGGCTATGCGAGAAATGCTGGAAGTCGATAGTCTGGGCTTCCTCTCCATCGAAGGACTTTACTGGGCTATGGGCATTGATATTCGCAACCAAGAGGTGCCCCAATACACGGATCACTGCTTTACGGGCCATTATCCGACACCGCTTGTGGACCGCGACCGCGAAATGGCGGACGGCACTAAGCAGCTCTCCTTCCTTGTTGAAGTCGCCTAAACTCTAACGACCAGAGAATAAAATGTCAGAGCAAAAACCTCTTAAGGGTCATGTCATTTTGGTGACAGGCGCATCGCGCGGTATTGGTTACGCCTCTGCCGTGCGGCTTGCCAAAGCGGGCGCACATATTATCGCCATTGCCCGTACACAAGGCGGCCTCGAAGATCTTGATGACGCTGTTAAAGCGGCTGGTTCAGAGGCCACACTTGTCCCGATGGATTTGAAAACACCTGACGGGCTCGACCAACTTGCGGCGATTATCCATGAGCGTTGGGGGCGTCTCGACGGGCTATTCGCCAATGCTGGACTGCTCGGCGATATTATGCCAGCGCAACAGATTGAGCCCAAAACCTTTGACGGTGTTTTTGCGGTGAACATGACGGCGAATTACCGTCTTATCCGTGCGCTTGACCCGTTGCTGCGGGCTGCCCCAGCGGGACGCGCACTCTTCATGACCTCGGGCGTCGCGCAAACTCACCGTGCCTATTGGAGTGCTTATGCCGCGTCAAAGGCTGCGCTCGAAGCTTATGTCAGTTGCTGGGCGAAAGAGATTGATGTGACATCTGTAAAGGCCAACCTCCTCAACCCGGGGGCCGTACGGACAGCGATGCGCGCCAAAGCTATGCCAGGCGAGGACCCGAAAAACCTACCAGAGCCCTCTGACGTGGCAGAGCTTGTCTTTGAAATGCTATCACCGAGCTACGCGCTTAACGATCAGCGCGTCAATTTCCGTGACACATCCTACTTTAAATCAAAATAAAACGCGTTCCGCAGGGCGCTGACACGCGAGGCCTGCAAAACGCGAAAATGACCCCTCCTATTGCTAGGAGAGGTCGCTGTCAGCTAAAAGTTTCTGAGGTTTAAAAACTGACAGATTCCAAGACGCTTACTTTGTGTTCATTGCAAGCTGTATTGTTTTCGTGCCGTTAGTCTCATCCCGATAAAGGCTCATCAGAACACGGTCATTTGTACCTTTGACGGCGTTCTTGAGCAGCTGACGCTGGCACTTGCGAACGAGATAATTTGTGCTGTCTGTTTTGCGGAAACCCGCCGTAACTGCTTGATGCTCACAAGCTTTCGCCGCAGCTGTTTTGAAGGACTTAAGATTGACCTCTGCGCTTGCGGATTTGTCATAGTTAAATGACGCTTTGAATGTGTCACCGGCGTAAGCGGTTGTAGACGTAGCTGCGATAGACGCTGTAAGGGCTGCGATTGTA
>CALLME010000062.1 GCA_938007945.1 uncultured Caulobacterales bacterium | reverse complement strand
CTCGTAAAGAGCGAACTCTGTCACGTTTTTTATTGCAGAAAGCGGTATTGGTGAATTTTCGGCATAATTCCATGCCTCATAAGCCCACTGCTGAATAAAATATGGATAACCATCTGTGCGCTTAATAATTTCGTCAATGGCAGTCGGCATAAAGCTCACACCTTCCTCTTTTGCAGGCTTAGCAATCGCTTCAATCGCATCTTGACGCGTAAGTGCCCCTATGTGTGAAAACGTAAATAACCGCTCTGCGTATGACTTAGAATTTCCCGGCCTTCATTATATGAGAGATGCTGCGGCCCGTATTCAAAAAGTTCCATACCGCGCGCTTGCGCCACTTCGGCGAGCGCAAAGGTCGTATCACCGTCAATATTGACCGTTTCCATCGGATCCATCTGAAATGCGACACGTATATTTTGGAATTGGGACACCATATAAAAACTCATTCAGCACATGTTCACTTGCTATTGCCGTAGATATTGTGCAGGGGCAAGCCCGTACCCACAATTCGCCTGAGAGGCGAGTTCATAATAATAAGAAACGATGAGGAGCACATATGTTTCGTCCTACACTTTTACTTTTATCTGCCGCCGTGCTGACAGCATGCGCAACCACAGACACAGCTGAGACCAATCCGAACGCCACGACAATTGAAGTCGTCGCCCCAGAACCCGTTATGGCAGACACTAAGCGCAGAGCCCCGAAGATAATGAAAGATGTTTCGGGCAAAACGCTTGAATACGCACCTGCGACAGAAGGCGTCGTCTCATCAGATATGACAAATGATAAGATGACAAACAAGGATATGGCTGACGCCGCACCGAAGCTCGAAAATCTTTATTATACAGCCCAGACAAAATGGGAAATGATGCGCTTTATTGAGGCCGTGAATTCAGCAGAGCTTGCGACTGCGCTTGAGGCCGACGGCGCACTAACTGTTTTTGCGCCGACGTCTGATGCTTTTGCAGCCGCAGGTGACACAGCCGCAACGGCTGAGCTTCTCAAAGGTCATATCGTATCAGGAAAGCTAATGGCTGAAGACCTCATGGCGCGCGCCGCAAAAGGGGAAACATCGCTGCCAACCCTCGCAGGAACTGAACTTTCACTCTATATCATGGGCGACGCCGTAAAAGTCGCAGACCCGAGCGGACGGCTCTATACCGTTGTGCAGGCTGATGCAGAGGCCAGCAACGGCGTTCTCCACATGATAAATGGGGTTCTCGCAGGCGAGTAACCAACCATATAAATTCTTTTTAATATTTGAAATGGAACGGCTGCCTCGCGCAGCCGTTACTCTGTCACACAATAATAAAAAGGATATAACATGACTTATTTTAAAACAGCCCTCTTAAGTTCAGCCGTCGCCCTTATGGCAACCGCTTGCGCCACAAAACCCGTTCTTGATGACAGCCAACGCATTGGCATTACAGATAATGATCAATTTGAAACGATGGGCGGCGAAGGCATGGACGAGCTTGACCCCAAATTTAAAGTTGGTGTGAATGACGGCGACGGCATGGAAGCCACAGTCGGCGGTGAAGCTGATATGGACGGTGACAAAGCCATGATGTCAAAATCAAATGTTGTTATGGTTGGCGGAGACGCCATGTACCCTAATAAAACGATTGTTGAAAATGCGTCTAACGCGTCAGAGCTCACAACGCTTGTCGCGGCTGTCTCACAAGCAGGTCTTGTCGAGACACTATCAGGCGACGGCCCGTTCACGGTCTTTGCACCAACAAATACAGCCTTTAATTTAGTTGGCGGCGATACCGTCGCTAATCTGATGAAGGATGAGAATAAGGAACAACTGACTAAAGTTCTGACTGCTCACGTTGTACCAGGCAAAATTGACGCGACGACATTGATGGGGCTTATCAACAGTAATGGCGGTAGCTACAGCGCGCAAACCGTCAGCGGCGATACGCTCACATTTTACGTCATGAATGACGCTGTAAAAGTCGCCGACGAGTCAGGTCGCTTGGCGACAGTCACAACGGCTGATGTCATGCAGTCAAACGGTATCGTTCATGTTGTGAACTCAGTGCTTATTCCAAAATAAGTCTTTTCAATCTTAATGGAAAACCGCGCTCCGCGTCCCTAGCAAGGGCGCGGTTTTTCTTTGCGTGATTGGGAATTGCCGCTAAGCTGCTCTTCAAGGAGACCGCTATGAACGATATTATTTTGACGAATCTGGAAACCGTCCCAGGTCACACGATCACCGCTCATCTGGGTCTTGTGCAGGGCAATACGGTACGTGCCAAACATGTGGGACGCGATATTATGGCGGGTCTTAAAAATATCGTTGGCGGAGAACTTAAGGGTTACACCGAACTTCTCAATGACGCCCGCGAAGAGGCGACCGCCCGCATGATAGACGACGCTCGCGCGCGGGGTGCCAATGCTGTGATCAATGTGCGTTTTTCTACCTCATCTATTTCAGCAGGCGCGTCAGAGCTTTATTGCTACGGCACAGCGGTAAGCGTCGCGTAAATGGGAAGCCTAATCACCTTTATTGTCTTGATGCTTGTCGGGTTTTTCTTTGGCCGCGCTAATGAAGCCGCGCATCTCAAACGGCTGAAATCGGCAGAGGCCGAGCTGTCGCATATTGAGATCAACAATCTGAAACGCGTGCGTGAACCGCTCGAAGACGGCGGAATTCTAGTCAGTGGGAATGTCGTGGTCGCGGTCGATTATTTCAAGAAATTCTTAGCCGCACTGAAACAAATTTTTGGGGGCAAGCTGGGTATGTATGACAGCTTGCTATCGCGCGCGCGACGCGAAGCCATTGTGCGCATGCTGCGT
>CALLME010000061.1 GCA_938007945.1 uncultured Caulobacterales bacterium | reverse complement strand
GCACGCTGAAAGCCCCAAAGCGAGAGCTCCAAGTCCAATTTCGCGGCGCGATAATGTGATATTCGTCATAATGACCTCCTATTTGCACTCGTTTAAAATAGATACGCATGGAGGGCTAAACAAGTTGGGTCACGGTTTGGTGAAGATTGAGCACTGCTCATCAGTAATGAGGTCAGGCGTTATGGATGTAGCTCCCAGACTAAGGAAAATGAACGGCACAATAATAAACAAAGCAATTGTTTTGCTGCCCTTGAAAAACTCTAGATAATTCATCGCACCTAACTTCAAGGCTCGCAAAGAGTAGAGAGTATAAATTAAGGCTGGTAAAAGAAATAATGGAGCTAGCCAGATTGAATTGTCCGTATGTTGCAAAAGTGAGATTCGCCACTCTCCAGAAGGCCCGTTGCTGTCGTTGCAGATAATCCACTTTTCTAAAACTGAGCCTTGTAGGATAACTGCGATGTTTAATAATAGAAAAAATACAGCGTAGAATATTGATACAATTTTGAAGACTGACCCACCAAACCGCCTTGCCGTAGATTTTACGCCTATCATCGCGTCATCCTCAATATCTTGGCAGGCGTAGATTGTGTCATAGCCCACAGTCCAAAAAATGAGACCGAGATAGAGGATAAAGAGCGGTATGCTAACCTCGCCCGTCTTTGCCGCGTAAGCCACGAGCACCGCCCAGTTAAATGTCATGCCGAGCCAGACCTGCGGCCACCAGGTGATGCGCTTCATAAAGGGATAGGCGGCCACGAGCGGGATAGAACAGAGCGATATAATTTGCGCAAGCCTTGGCAGGCAGAGCAGCACAACTAGCCCAACAGCGCATTGCGCGAACAGCCACATCCACGCTTGTTTAGTCGTGATTGTGCCTGCGGGCAGGGGACGCAGCGCCGTACGTTCGACTTGCCTGTCTAAATCTTGATCAACAATGTCATTATATGTGCAGCCTGCCCCGCGCATAGCAATGGCGCCAATGAGGATAAGTATGGCCCACTTTAAATCGCTTTGTGCAAAGCCGTGGGACAGGCTCGCAAAGGCTAGCCCTATCCATCCTGGCAAGGTGAGCAACCAATATCCGACAGGACGGTCAAGCCGCGAAAGTTGCAGATAAGGCCGCAAGCCCTTTGGCGCGCGGTAAACCCAATGGGTGCGGCTCGCATCTTTAATTACATCCGTCATAAGACGGGTTATAGCCGTTTGATTGCGCGGCGCTAGAGCTACGAATGTCATATTACTTTTCCGTCATTGCGTCGTGTTGCGTAGCGGCACCTGCAATCCATGTCGGAAAATTCCTCAAAGTGTTGTTCTATTTGGAAAGTCTAGGACATGGATTGCGAACGACCTCGGTCGCGTCGCAATGACGGCTTTAATATAGTGAAATTTTTGCAAAGCCGCGCTATTGTGACTTATGCGTGAAAATTACACTCTCCCTCGACTTCATCTGGATGCGCCTCTCAAGGACGGCGCTAACATCGCGCTCGATAAAGCGCAGGCCCATTATATTGGAACGGTGTTGCGTAGAGAGGTTGGCGAGAGCGTACGTGTTTTTAATGGCCGCGACGGTGAATGGCGGGCGCAGATTACGAAGATTGAAAAGAAGCGAGGTGCTCTTAAGGTCACGGAGCAATTGCGCGCCCAACAAACCTCTCCTGATATTTGGCTGTGCTTTGCACCTGTGCGTAAGCACCGTAACGCATTCATTTTTGAGAAGGGCACAGAACTTGGCGTGGCGTGCTTCCAACCTGTGCTGACGGCGCGGACCCAATTTCCTAAGATGCGAATGGATAAAGACAAGGCGCAAATCATTGAAGCCGCGGAGCAGACCGAGCGTCTTGATATTCCGACGGTTCGCGCTGGCATGACCCTAACAGAGCTTTTGTCGGGATGGGACAAAAATCGCCTTTTAATATTTGCAGATGAAGCGGGCGATGCCCCGCGCGCGCGCGAAGTATTGAGCACGTTTTCGCCAAACACGCCTTGCGCCATTTTAATTGGTCCTGAAGGCGGGTTTACGCCAGAGGAGCGTGAAACCTTACGCCGCAAAGAGTGTGTCCGTCCCGTCTCTCTCGGCCCGCGTATCTTGCGGGCTGATACGGCGGCGCTTTCATTATTGACGATATGGCAAACATATTTAGGGGATTGGTAGCGCTTGCCAACGCCTTTTATTTCCCTAGTCTAAATCCAAAATTAAAGGGGAATATCATGGATCAGTTTTTAACACCTGTACTCGCGCTCATTCTGTGGTCGCTTATTATTTGGACATTGATGTACGTGCGGCGCATTCCCGCAATGAACAAAGCGAAAATAGCGCCAGACACGGCGCGTAATCCAGACGGCGAATGGAAATCGCGCTTGCCTGAAACGGCACAATTCGCAGCGCATAACTATAATCACCTGATGGAGCAGCCGACGATTTTTTACGCGCTGATGTTTTATTTACAACTCTCAGGCAGCGCGGCAGGCGACGGCATGGCTTTGAAACTGGCTTGGGCTTATGTCATCATGCGTGTGCTGCACAGCCTCGTACAGGTCACAGTAAACAAAGTCATGCTTCGCTTCGGACTGTTTTCTATCAGTACAATTGTCCTGATTATCATGGCCTGTCGTGCGGTCGCAGACGTGCTTTAAGACACCAAGTCTGGCTTTTGTAGCGCGTGCCACACATCGCAAAGCGCCGTGAAATCGGCGCTCTCGTCTGGGTCGCGGTCAGAGTTGAGATCAGCAGGCGAGTTGCGGGTGATTAAAATGCCGATAGGGAATTCCGTCTCCGCGTCAATGACGACACCGCCGCTCATACCTGTGACGACAGGTTCATCGGGTGTTTTGATATGTGCGATCCAAACGCCAGGGCTGCGTTCAAAATAGACGGTGCCGTGGCGCACTTCCATATGACGAGAGCCTGCGGGATAGCCTTTGATAATCACATCTTGACCCGCGCGCGGCGGGTCTGGCGCGATAAGCGGTAAGGTGCAACCAATCACGGCGGCGTCCAACCCATCTGGCCAACTCTTAAAGTCATTCCTACAAAAGGGCGGCGTCAGGTCATTGGCTTCAGTCAAAACATGGCCCGCTGTTACCCATCCGTCCCAATGCGAAAAGAAACTGCCATAAGTCTGAAAGCCAGCTTCGTT
>CALLME010000060.1 GCA_938007945.1 uncultured Caulobacterales bacterium | reverse complement strand
GATGCTCACCAATTGGTTGACGACTGAGCCGATTTTTTGGTCGCGCGCCGTGCTAATGTTCCAGAAAGAAGTGGCCGAGCGCGTCGTCGCGCAGGTCGGAGATAAGGGCTACGGGCGGCTCGCCATACTCGCGCAATCGGTCTGTGAGACGGATTACGCCTTCACTGTGCCAGCCCGCGCGTTTAGCCCCCCGCCCAAAGTCGATAGCGCCGTTATTGTGCTCAACGTCCTCCCAGAGGGAGAGCGCTACCCGCATCTCAACCAGCTTGGCGAGCTTACCAAAGCCGCCTTTGGGCAGAGACGTAAAATGCTAAGGAAATCGCTTAAGCCCTTTGCAAAAAAGCACGGGCTTGAGTTAGGCTTATGGTGTGACGCCTGCGAAATTGACAGCCAGCAACGGCCAGAAGAGCTAACGCCAGCACAATTTCAAACGCTCACGGATTATGTGGTGTCGCGAAACTGATAATATATATCACATAAGACTAGGGAAACTTTTATGACCAGGCATAGAATTCTGTTTACTGTTGTTTTGATTTTCATCATTGCTCTTATCGGCTTTCAAGTAATCAAACCCCGCCTCGTTGAAACTGCATTTCATAAAAGAATTGAGAGCTCATTTGCAGCGCCCGCCCCGCTTGCGGACGGTCTGCACATTTATGTCTGCGGTGCAGGCTCGCCTCTGCCAGACCCGCGGCGCAGCGGCCCGTGTTTGGGCGTAATTGCGGGAGAACAAGCCTTTATATTTGATGTGGGGTCTGGTGGAAATCGGCGGCTTTCCCCTATGGGGTTTCCGCTTGGGAAAACGCAAAAAATATTCCTGACCCATTTACATTCTGATCACATTGACGGTCTGGGCGAAATGCTGATGCAGGTCTGGATTAACGGCAATCGCAGCCAGCCCCTGCCTCTCATCGGGCCCGTTGGTACCAAACAGGTCGTTGACGGATTTAACAGCGCCTATGCGCTGGATCAGGGTTACCGCGTCGCCCATCACGGCGCGGATATTGTTCAGCCCTCTGGATTTGGGGGTGAGGCGCGTGAAGTTACGATGGCTGATAAAAGCGTGGTCGTTCACGATGAAGACGGCGTAAAAATCACGGCTTTCAGCGTGACCCATGAGCCCATCTCACCCGCTTTTGGCTACCGTATTGATTACAAAGGACGCTCTGTGTCAATCTCAGGCGATACGTCATTTGATCCGAATGTGGCTGCCATGTCAAAGGGCGTCGACGTGCTATTTCATGAAGCGTTAAATATGGAGATGGTGAGGGCCATGCGAGACGGTGCGGCAAAGGCTGGCCGTGCCCGCATCAGTAAAATCTTTGATGACATCACTGATTATCATACGAGTCCTGTCGATGCCGCAAAGACTGCAGCGACAGCCAACGCCAAAGCGCTCGTCCTCTATCATATTGTGCCTATGTTGCCGAATGACGCTCTCATTCCGATGTTTATGCGCGGCACGGAGGACGAATTTGACGGTAAAATCACGGTGAGCGAAGACGGTCTCATCGTGCGTATTTTGGCAGATAACGGGACAATCACTTACGAAAACGGTCTGGACTAGTTTACTAACCACCCTCAACTAGCGCTTTGATAAACGGGCCGAGCCAGCTTTGGCGGCGGCGTTTCATGCGCTCTGCTTGGACGATAGATTGCAACTCCGCCATCGCCGTTTCGATGTCTTCATTGACGATGATGTAGTCGTATTCTGACCAATGACTAATCTCTGCTTCGGATTTTGACATTCGTTTGGCGATAACGTCATCACTGTCTTGAGCCCGCGTGCGCAGGCGCGATTCCAGCGCGCGCATATTGGGCGGCAAGATGAATATCTTTACGAGGTCTTCGACCGCCGCTTGCTCAAGCTGCTGCGCACCTTGCCAATCAATATCAAAAATGACATCGCGCCCATCCATTAGCGCTTCTTCGACAGGCGCACGCGGTGTGCCGTAATAATTATCAAAGACTTTGGCGTGCTCTAAGAAATCTTCGCCTTCAATCATCTCTGAGAACTTATCTTTGGTGACAAAATAGTAGTCATGGCCGTCAACTTCACCGGGGCGCGGTTTGCGTGTCGTGGCAGAGACGGACATCGACATATCATCGTGTGCGGCGAGCAACTTTCGCGTAAGCGTCGTTTTACCCGCGCCCGACGGAGAGCTTAGGACTACCATTAGGCCGCGCCGATTAGATTTTAACTTTTGTATCTCGCTCATATCAGATCCATTAGTTTTGCGACCGTCGTTGACGCTCAATCTTGCGCCACTTCGCGACGTTCCGATTATGCTCGGCATATGTTTTTGAGAAAGCGTGCCCACCCGTGCCGTCTGCGACAAAGAAAAGTGCGTCCGTTTCCTCGGGGTTCAGTACAGCGGCGATAGCCTCCGCTCCTGGATTACAAATTGGTGTCTTAGGCAGGCCGTCGATTTGGTAAGTGTTCCAATCGGTCTTGCGGTCAATTTCTGAACGGCGCAGCCCACGTTGCTTACCATCCCGTCCCCGCAGGATTTCGCCCTGACTAATGCCGTAAATAATTGTCGGGTCAGATTGCAGACGCATACCTTTGTTAAGGCGATTGATGAACACGCCTGCCACTTTCGGAGTCTCTCTGCCGCCACCTGTTTCTTTCTCAACAACAGAGGCCAAAATAATCGCCTCGCGCTTTCCAATAACAGGCAAACCTTTTTGGCGGGTCTCCCAAAGGCGGTCGATCAATTCTGTCTGGGCGTCACGCATTTTTTTGACAAGCGCAGCGCGGCTCATCCCGCGAGGATGCATGTAAGTCTCAGGCAGAAGCGTACCTTCGGGCGGCGTATCGGGCAACTCACCCGTAAGCGTATCTGTGCTTTCAATGATGCGCATATGCTGCGCGCTCGTCAGTCCCTCCGGCAAAGTCACGGGATAAAGAATAGTCTTCCCGCTCTCAAATGTCTCAATGATATCCTTCATACTCGCGCCTGCTTCAATTGCGTATTCACCCGTTTTGAGGGCGCCGCCAATGCCTGTCAGCTTGGCATTTAACTTGAGCATAGTGGCACTATCGATGAGGCCGCCGTCCTCTAATTTACCCGCGAGTGAGGATAGACCTGCGCCTTGGGGCACCGCAAAAACTGTGGCCTCGGCCAACGGGCCCGAGCGCACATAGCGGTATTTCATGAAGTTATAAGAGGCGAGTAGTAGCCCGCCAAAAAGCGTGACGAAAACGAGAAACCCCATAAAGGCAAATGTCTTTTTGCGAGATTTCACAGGTGAGATAACATCCTCAACCTCTTGTTTATCTACACTTTTTGAAACCTGCTTTTCCGACATCACCAAAAGCTCCGCTTAGGAAGCGTCTTCGGGTGCTTGCGCAAATATGACAGCGGCATTGGTGCCGCCAAAACCGAATGAATTAGACATCGCCGCTTTCAGTGAAACTGATTTAGCCGTCTTCGGGACCAAGTCAATCTTGGTCTCAACATTTGGATTTTCAAGATTGAGCGTCGGCGGAACCTTGCCATCGCGCACCGCGAGAATGGCGAATATCGCTTCGATCGCCCCTGCCGCACCGAGCAAATGCCCCGTAGCAGATTTGGTGGATGAGAGTCTCAAGTCCTTGGACTGCTCGCCAAATAATTTCTCGACAGCGCGGATTTCAATCTCATCCCCCATAGGCGTCGACGTGCCATGCGCATTGACGTAACCAATATCGGACACATCCATATCGCTATCTTTAAGCGCCGCTTTCATTGCGCGGTAACCGCCGTCACCATCGGGTGCAGGGCTTGTAATGTGAAAGGCGTCACCTGAAAGGCCATAGCCTTTGAACTCGGCATATATTTTTGCACCACGCGCTTTGGCATGTTCATACTCTTCAAGTACGAGCGCGCCTGCGCCCTCGCCCATTAAGAAACCGTCGCGACCTGCATCGTAGGGGCGGCTCGCAGATTTTGGATCGTCATTATAGCCTGTCGTCATCGCGCGACATGCCACAAAGCTCGCAATGCCGAGACGGCAGACAGCGGCTTCGCCTCCACCCGCAACCATCACGTCGGCATCACCGCGTTGTATGAGGCGCGCGGCATCGCCTATAGCGTGAGCGCCCGTAGCGCAAGCAGTCACAACCGAATGGTTAGGCCCTTTGAGGCCGTGGCGGATTGAGATTTGTCCAGCGGCAAGATTGATAAGCATGCCCGGCACCACGAATGGGCTAAGGCGACGAGGACCTTTTTCAGCTAGCGTGATCGAGGCCTCATAAGTTGTCTGCAACCCACCAATACCCGAGCCAAACAGCACGCCAGAGCGTTCCTGTGCGTTGTCGTCCATCTCAGACGGCGACCAACCTGCGTCTTTTAACGCTTCATCGGCACTGGCAATGGAGTAGAGAATAAAATCGTCAATACGCTTTCTATCGCGTTTTGACATGACCGCATCTGGGTCAAAGAGCCCGTCTTTCACATCCGCATTTTGACCGTGACCGTCTATGCGGGGAACAAGGGCAGCAATCTGGCACCCCAGATCGCTAACATCGAAGTGGTCAATCTTTTGTGCGCCAGATTTGCCTGACAACACATTTGACCATGCGGTTTCAACGCCGCAGCCGACGGGTGTAACAAGGCCTAAACCTGTGACAACTACCCGCCGCGCCACGTCAGTAATTAACCGACTTTTTCAGAGATAAACTTAACGGCTGCGCCGACAGTTTGCAGATGCTCAGCAGCATCCTCAGGGATTTCGATATCGAATTCCTCTTCAAATGCCATGACCAATTCAACATTATCGAGGCTATCCGCGCCGAGATCATCGATGAAGTGAGCATTTTCTGTCACTTTATCTTCCTCAACGTCGAGATGCTCAACGACCATTTTTTTTACGCGTGCAAACACATCAGACATAATAAATCCTTCTTCCGACGTCACCAACGTGGTGACTGCTGCTTGGGGCAAATAGGAATTTTTCAGTGAAAAACAACCTTTTTCTTCGCTTGGCGCCTGCCTATCACGGATTCGCAGGCAATGCCAGACCTGCTTAACAGACCAATTGGGGGTAAATTCCCCTTTTAAATCATAGCCATGCCGCCATTAACGTGTAATGTTTGCCCTGTGACATAGCCCGCCTCTTCTGAGGCCAAATAAAGTACGGCATTTGCGATATCTTCGCCCTCACCAAGCTTACCCATTGGCACTTTGGCGAGAGTTGCCGCAGTTTGCGCTTCATTGAGTTCATCTGTCATAGGCGATGTAATGAAGCCTGGCGCCACGCAATTCGCCGTCACGCCACGCGAAGCGACTTCCATAGCCAGTGATTTCGTAAAGCCAATCATACCTGCTTTTGACGCGGCATAATTCGTCTGACCAGGGTTACCCGTCACGCCAACGATAGAGGTGATGCCAATAATACGACCCCATCGCGCTTTCATCATAGAGCGCATGCAAGCCTTTGACAGACGGAAGTAGGCGTCGAGATTAACGCGCTGCACAAGCTCCCAATCCTCATATTTCATCCGCATCAGAAGCCCGTCACGCGTTAAGCCTGCATTTGAGACCAGAATATCAATGCCGCCGCCGAGCGCCTCGCCCGCCTCTTTCACAAGACCGTCCACAGCGTCGCCATCAGAGAGATTACACGGGGTCACGGCCGCACGGTCACCAAGACTATGGGCCAGTTCTTCAAGTTTCTCAGCACGTGTCCCAGACAAAGCCACATGCGCGCCTTGTGCGTGAAGTTTACGGGCGATATCGCCGCCAAGGCCGCCAGTTGCACCCGTTACAAGCGCGCGTTTTCCAGTGAGATCAAACATAATTTCAAACCTTCTAGTTTTATTTCCATAAATAAACATCGATTGCGATGTTAAATTTATATTCTTCATCAGGGTCGAAAGAGAAACTATTTAAGGCCGCGTCCACAATCCCGCCCTCTTTCTCTCGCTTGCTGCACGCATAAGCCATATTTCTCGGTAAGTAACCTATGTGGAATTTATACAATTTTGATTTCAGAAAACCCAGCTTTTCTGAAACAGTTATATGGACTGCCATCGCGTGCTTATCCGCTTTATTGTCAGGCTCAGGATATATAACTGCCGCAATTTTTGTAAATTTTCTTTCAGTTTCGTTCAACAAATTCCAAGCTGCGAGAACATTTTCTTCGCGATAGTTTGTCCCCACGACGATAACGTCATCATAGATGAGTTTTCCTTGAGGAACATGTCGGATTTTTCTATTTATCCTCACGCAATTATTTCAGTGAATTTGCGAAAGCCTCTAGGCTTTCGGGGGAGTTTAGGGCTGTGCCGTTGATGCCTTTGACAATGCGTTTGAGCATCTGCGTAAGGACTTTGCCACATCCGGGCTCGGCGAAAGTTTCTATGCTACCTTCGCCTGCCATCCACTCAATCGACTCTCGCCAACGGACACGGCCTGTCACTTGAGAAACAAGGTCATACATGATTTGCTCTGCATCAGAGGTCGGACGGGCTGTGACATTGTTCACTACGGGCACTTGCGGAGGTAAAATCGTCGTATCTGCGAGCGCGTCACGCATAGCGTCTGCGGCTGGGGCCATCATATCGCAGTGGAACGGTGCAGAGACAGGCAGAATGACCGCTTTTTTGACGCCTGCATCCCGTGCGTATTGCGCTGCCGTTTCGACAGCCGCGACTTCACCAGAGAGAACAATCTGCCCCGTCGCATTGTCATTGGCTATTTGGCAAATGCCGTGCTTGCTGCCTGCACTGGCTGCTGCTTCTGCATCTTCGACTGACGCGCCGAGCAAAGCGCACATGGCACCAGTCCCGACAGGTACAGCTTCCTGCATCGCATCGCCGCGCAAACGTAAAAGCCGCGCCGTATCAGCTAGGC
>CALLME010000059.1 GCA_938007945.1 uncultured Caulobacterales bacterium | reverse complement strand
CCCGTCAGATTTTGTGACAATCGCCCACATGCCGCGCGCTGCTGATGTTGGGACTATATAGTCAAATTGCACGGCGCCCGCGCTCGCTGCAATTGCGTCAACTGATATCCGTTGCTCTGCCATGACCAGGCCATTGGGGCGGCGGACTTCAAGCGTAACCGCGCGGTTCGTCACGGCCATGCCAGTTGTGTCGCGCAAAAGCGACGTGAAATGCACCGTCTCGCCAGGACGGTAAACACCTCGCTCTGTATAGCTAAAGCTGTCGACTTTCTCTGCTGCGTCTCGCCCGCCGACATCAAAGGCGCTTATATCGATAGGGCTGCGCGATAAATCAAGCGCAGCAAAATCTCCCTTCTCGCCGTAAGCCATCAGCATTTTCGGACGCAGCGGTCCCGCCCCGCGCATGACGGCCGCATCAAAAGCCGCGCGACCCGACCGGTCGGTGCGCTTTTCGGCGAGTATCTCATTATTCTCCGCGACCAAAGTCAGGCGCGTCTTTGGCAAGAGTTTCGCCGTGTCAATCGAGCGCACGCCGACATGCAGCGCGTCAGCACCACGGTAGCTAGACAAGGCAATATCGGTTGAAACTATCCAACGCCAAGCCCGCGCGACGCGCGTTTCGTCTTCGTCATGGACGCGTTCCGCCGTGACGACATAGGCACCTGGCTCAAGCTCGCCTATCAAATCGCGTAATGGCAGGACAGTCGTGACCCGTTCATTGCGCACAGATTTAAGGGGCACTATACCTTCCCAAATTTTACTCCGAATGTCCGTGGCGGCGTCGCTATATTCCCACGAATAGTCACCCTCGAGCGTTTGCTTGCCACTATCAATTTTACGGCGTGCAAGCATACGGTCACTGACCCTCGCGATTTTCACAGAGAGTTCGGTAACGTTGATAGTCTCAAGCGCGAGCCCTTGAGCATTCACACGGGGCAAGATGACGCCGTCACCTGCAAAGCCAACATAGGCAGGTTTGTCGCCAAAGCTAACGGTGCGCGTCATATCCTCTGGCAGCGACAGACCGTTTGCGGCAGACAGTCCTGCTTTAAATGTGACATCCACATCTGCGTCATAGTCAAATCCACTAAGGCACAGATCGACATTTGCGAGTGTGATTGTCAACGCAGTCTCAGGCGATGTTTTGATAAAGTCTGAGAGGGCGACACGCGCTGCTGGGTCTAAGCTTTGATCGAAAGTAAAACACGCTGTTGGACTGTCATTGATCTCATCTATACGCCAAGTTTTGAGCGACAAGCTATCCGATTGTGACGCAACCACCTCTTCGGTTTGGGTAGAACGCGTAGGCAGGGATGTATTTGACTCAGAAGGCTTCGGAACGACCGTGATAGATGTTGCACGGTTTGCAATGTCTTTGCGAGCGGCTGTATCTGGCGCACCCGTGAAATTATAACCTGCAATCCCTGCAAGCAAAAACGCCATGACCCCCAAAAATACATAAGCAAAAGTTTTATTCATAATGCCTCCATGCCGATTACTCTTACGGTGATTCTTGGCCTCACGGCGGCGCAATCATGGCGATCTTGCGGTTTCACGATGTCAATTTGTGCAGCGCTGTTTTTTCTCGCATCAATAGGCTTTTCGCCCGTAAGGACTGTTGACATAGACGCACGGTGCACTACATCGCGGCTGTAAAATTTTAGTCAGGAGACTCACATGCGTACACACGTTCCAAACGTCACTTTTAAAACCCGCATCCGCGACGAAAACGTCGAAGGCCCTAACAAATTTGCTTGGAAAGACGTCACAACTAATGACATCTTCAAAGGCAAAAAAGTTGTGCTTTTCGCGCTTCCAGGTGCGTTCACCCCAACATGTTCTACGACTCACCTGCCGCGCTATGAAGAGCTTTACGAAGACTTCAAAGCAGAAGGCATTGACGAAGTTGTCTGCCTCTCTGTGAACGATGCCTTTGTGATGTATCAGTGGGGCGTGTCGCAAGGCCGCAAAAATGTGTTCTTGCTGCCAGACGGTTCCGCTAAATTTACACGTGCGATGGGCATGCTAGTTGATAAAGACAATCTTGGTTTTGGCATGCGCAGCTGGCGCTACTCAATCCTTGTCGATGACGGCAAGATTGAAAAAGCATTCATCGAAGCTGACTTTGGCGATAACTGCCCGACAGACCCATTTGAAGTGTCTGACGCAGACACAATGCTCGTTTATATCAAAGGCGCAAAGCAAGCTGCTGCATAAGCTAGTCGCAAATTCAAATGAAGTGCCGCGTATCATAACTGATGCGCGGTATTTTTATGACCAATGTTTATTTGCGCATATCCGAGAGCGTTTGACGATATTCCCAACGTTGTATCTCTATCATCGTCAGGCCTATACGGTGCTCAATCTGCTCAACAGCAACTTGGCGGGCCGCAGGGCGAGCATTCTCGCCGAGAAGCTCTTCAGCGTTTTCACACAAATCAGCAAGCTTTCCCGCCCCAATCGCGCGGGCCGTACCTTTTAGCGAATGTGTCATGCCTGACCACACCTCGTCATCTGCGTCAGCCACTAAGGCTTTAGACCACATTTCAACTTGATTTTTAAACAGGCTAAAAATCTCTTTGGTAAGTGAAATATCACCTCCAACATATTGATTTAAATGGTCGAAATCTATTTCGGGGTCTGAGTCTATGATGTCCATACACATTGCTAATCCAATTAACCCAATATGAACAGGGGTTTCAGCTTAGTTTCAAACTCAATTTGTTAATGAAAGATAAAGCTTGTGAAAGGAGCCTGACATGACCCATTTTAAACGCCCCCTCAAGGCTGCTGCCATCGCTAGCGTTATTGCGTTGACGACAGCGGCCGCCGCCCCATCCGCCTTTGCGGCTGACGGTGCCTATGCAAAAGTCTCTGAGCGCGCCGTTCAGAAGATGAAGAACAATCGTGGCGACCGTAACGTAAACCGTAATCGTGGTACGCGATCTGATCGTGGTGACCGAGGCAATCGTCGCGGCGACCATTCAACCCGGCGCTCTGACCGTCGGGATAACTACCGCAGTGATAGACGCCGTGATAATTATCGCAATGACAGACGCCGTGATTATGTGCACCTCCGCACACCTCGCAGATCAAGTTACAATACTGGATACCGCAGAGGCCTAGATTTTGGTTTGCACAGAACAAACTATAATCCACGTCGTCGCGGCCACGGTTACCGCCATAACGGGTTTAGCTCTGGTTATCGCAGCGGACTAGGTATTAGCTTCTCATTCGGAAGCCCTGGCTATTCCAGCTACCGCTGGGCACCGTCTAATTACGGGTTTTACCGTCCAGGACGTGTGAGCTATGCGAGTTATCGCAACCGTACGCGCTGTGACCGCGTCATCGTGGACGGCCTACACTACGGGACTATTCGCCCTGTCAGCGTGACGCAATGTTACAACCCATGGGACGGCTATTACATCGTCCAAGGAACAGAACGGATTGCGTATAACGCTTGGTAAGTTTTACCTTGTAAAATTGAAAGCCGCGCCTTTGGGTGCGGCTTTTTTATTGCTCTCTTTATATTTGACTGGCATCACATAACAAATATGGAGGTTGTCATGACACAGAAGATATCACCTATACGCGCCTATTTTGACGAAGCTGATTACGGCAATAACCATTGGGCGGCTTGGATGACTGGGCTTTGGGTTGTCATGGTGATGGTTGTCGTCGCGCAAATTGTCGTCATTATACCTATGGGAATTGGCATAGCTATGATTGGGCCAGAGGCCCTTGAGGGAGTGAATATGCCCTCCAATGAAGCACCGCACCAAGGGCTCGCAGCCATTGCCTTTGCAATCGGAACTCTCGGCGCATTAATTGGCTATTTTGTTCGGGATAATTTTGGGCCACAGAACGAGAAGAGAACTCTCTATGTCGCGGGCGC
>CALLME010000058.1 GCA_938007945.1 uncultured Caulobacterales bacterium | reverse complement strand
AACTCGGCACAGAGGCTGCCGACAGCACAAGCGCAAGAATAAATGTAAGCCCTAATTTCATAGCTTAATACTACTCTTTTTTATTTGGATTGAAACGGCTTTATTCAGTCAGCGGTCCACGCATAGCGCGGGCCGTCTCTATCACCTCGCGCGTCTTGGGCCACATGCCGAGCTCGTCTAATTCATCTCGCGGCGTGAAGACAGCCTTTGCCGCGTCATCGCCCGCGCGCGGCTCACCACTCATCCACTCCGCGACATAGTCATGCAGGCGGTAGTGAAAACCTTCGAATTCAGCAAGGATAATCTCGACTTTCGGGCCAAGGGCGGCGCGCACACCTGTTTCCTCGTAGAGCTCACGCAGTGCGGCCTGCGCTTCACTTTCGCCCGCCTCAATCCGCCCGCCAGGAATAGACCATTCACCTTTGCGCGGCGCGGTGCCGCGCTGTATGAGCAATACGTCATCGCCGCGAAAACAAATCACGCCGACGCAATTTGTGTATTTATCAACTAATTCACTCATGCTTTCCCCTACCCTCTGTGGTCCCCGCGTGATAGATAATTCTTATGTGCGGCCGCTTTACACTTGCAGGAACTCAAGCCGAAATTGCGGCTTATTTTGCGGCGAAAATGAGCCCGCCAGATGCGAATGGTAATCCGTTTTGGGATTGGGCGCCGTCTTATAATATTGCTCCAACAACTGTTATTCCTATCGTGGCCTTTGATGGCAAGAAGCAGCGCAAGGTCGTGCCGATGCGCTGGGGGCTGCACCCGCATTGGTCAAAGGGTCTGCCCGAAGGCCGCCCCATGTTTAACGCGCGTCTTGAGACGGCAGCAGAAAAACCAAGTTTCCGCACGCCGTGGAAACGTCGCCGGGCGCTTATCCCTGCGAGCGGATGGTATGAATGGCTGGCGGATATAGACAGTCCAAAAGCGAAGAAAACACCTTATTACATATACGCCTCACGCGGGTCAGCGGCAGGCAATGGGTTTAGCGCTTTTGCAGGATTATGGGATCAATGGACGGTCAATGAAGGTGTGGCGCTCCTGTCCTGCACCATTCTGACGACCGCCGCTGAGGGCGAGATGAAACACCTCCACCACCGTATGCCCGTACGCCTAGGTGAGCAAGACTTTGACCGTTGGCTCGATTGGGACGAGAAACCCGATTGGATTTATGACGGACATATGGGGGCAAATGACCTTGATTATCACGAGGTTGGCCGCGCAGTTGGTAGCAATAAAGCTAAAGGCTCAGACTTAATTATACCTGCTGCATTTGGCGATTAATCGCCTGGCTTTTGCCCGTCCCCGCCCTGCACATCGCCGTCATCAGCCTTGGGGGCGCGGGCATCAAAATCTGCGACCACAGCGCCTCTATTGCCGATAAGACGGTCAGGCCCACGGGTCGTGTCGGCGGATGTTTGGCGTTCCATTTCCGCGTTAAGTTCGGCGCCGACAATCACAATAAAGGCCGTTAGCCAGAACCAAATGAGCAAGATTATAACAGCGCTCAAGCTGCCATAGGTCGCATTATAACGCCCGAAATTAGAGACGAAAAACGAAAATCCACCCGACAAGATAAGCCACGCGCTAGTCGTAAAAACGATACCTGGATAGACCCAACGTTTCTTCGCGGGTCGGCGGCTTGGGCCAAATCGGTAAAGCACGCCAGAGGCAAATGCGAACAGTCCAACAAGCAACATCCATGGCAAGGCGCGGGCAAATATGATAGCGACGCCCTCCAAATGCAGAAGGTTTAGCAAGGCGGGTACACCGATAATGACGGCGAGTGAAATCCACATAAACACAATCATCGAAAGGGTCATGCTACCCGCGAGCGCGTAAAATTTCGTGAAACTTCGCGATTCCGCTTCGCCGTACGCAATATTCATCGCGCGCATAATTGCGCGAATACCTGCGCCAGCACTGTAAAGTGCGACCATCATACCGATTGCAATACCAAAACCTAAATTCGCGCTCGGTTGATTGACCACGGATGATATCTGATCATTTAGAAGGTTCCAAGCATCTCTCGGCAGAACACCACTGACTTGCGCCAACATATCTTGCGCATCTGCGGGATCTGCAAAATAGCCGTAGATTGATAGCCCCGCCGTAAGTAATGGAAACACCGCGAGTAAGCTGAAAAAAGCGACGCCCGCCGCAACGACGCCGACATTGTCATTCATCACTTCTCTTGCAACACGGATCAGAATCTGTTTCCAATCACGCACCGAAAACTTCCACGGCCATTCAACATCACTTTGCGGACTCGGAATAGGTTTTACAATGGGAACAAAACGAGAGATAGGCAGACTTTCTTAGGAACGGGCGAGAAACGCTTTACAGATAGTCTTGCGCTATTTTTTTGGCGGCGGTTGTTTACGCGAAAAGACAAGTTCCGACTCCGAGCTGTCCTTGGGCATAAACTTATAATCGCCGAGGTCAAAGTCTTTCAAATCAGCTGCCTTACTGACGCGGTTATCCATTATCCAACGCGCCATTTGGCCGCGCGCATGTTTCGCGTAATACATCACAACGCGCGATTTACCGTCTTTCACGTTCACGAATTTTGCCGTCACGACAGAACGGTCTAGCACCTTTTTATCTACGGCTTTGAAATATTCATTTGACGCTAGGTTCATAATCGTCTGGTCGTGATGACCGCTCAAGTCTTCTAAGAGTTGCTGCGTAATTTGAGATCCCCAAAAATTATAAAGCGAACCGCCGCGTTTGGTTTCAAGCTTTGTGCCCATTTCAAGGCGGTGAGGCTGTATTGCATCAAGCGGGCGTAAAACGCCGTATAGACCAGAGAGAATTCGTAAATGGCTTTGCGCATATTCCAGCGTGCTATCAGACATAGATTTTGCATCCAAACCCCAATATACATCGCCGTCAAATGACAACACGGCTTGTTTCGCGCTATTTGATTTGCCTTCAAGATTAAAAACCTTAAACCGCTCCGCATTCAGTTCCGCCAGATTATCTGAAATATGCATCAGACGTTTGAGGTCATCCGCGCTTTGTGTCTTCGCGACTTTGGCAAGCTCTGAAACATCTTTATTGAAACGCGGCTTGGTCGGCGCGAGAGACGTGTCGGGCGCATCAAAATTTAGTTTTTTTGCAGGGGAAAGTAGGGTTAGCATAATCACATCTCCTCCTCATAACGTCGATTTAAACCATTTAAATCAGTACGCGTGGGTTCATGATATTGTCTGGGTCTAGCGCATTTTTGACAGCTTTCAAAAGAGAAAGTTTCACAGGATCAGCGCGGGCGGCAAGGTCATCTTTTTTCATAATGCCAATGCCGTGTTCTGCGCTGATGGATCCGCCAAAGCGTTCGACCACATCAAACACAATATTTGATATGTCTTCCCAACGCGCCAGAAAGGCCTCTGGTTCCATCTCAAGCGGACGACCGATGTTATAGTGAATATTGCCATCGCCAAAGTGCCCAAAGGCAACAGGCCGCGCGCCCGGAATGGCCTTAATAACCGCTTCATCGGCGACAGATAAAAACTCAGGAATATCAAATATAGGCACGGTAATGTCTTGTTTCACCGAGCCGCCGAGGAATTTCTGTCCTGCCGACATATTCTCTCGCAAAGCAAGGAGTTGCGCCGCCTGAGTGTCTGATTGCGCGATGATGACGTCCTGCGCGAGGTCTTGCTCTAATGCCTGACCTAGTAAGTGCTCAGCAATCGCCAGCCCCGCCGCTTCACTGTCCACTTCCCAATCAAGAAGCGCGAACCATTCATGCGGGGCGTCAAATGGATAGCGCTGCCCCTCAATATGGGTCGTCACCAACTCCATACCGATTTTAGGCATCACTTCAAACATAGCGAGGGCAGGATTGCGACTGGCGAGCTCTAAAATCTTAAGCGCATCAGATGGAGTTTTTAGCCCAATCATAGCTCGCTGCACGTGAATAGGCTTAGGAAAAAGCTTCAGGCTCGCAGCTGTGATAATGCCAAGCGTACCTTCTGCGCCGAGGAAAAGGCGATTTAAATCATACCCCGTATTATCTTTGCGAAGGTCGGTCAGCCCGTTAAAAATCCGTCCGTCTGCCAGCACCGCTTCAACGCCAAAGACAAGATCTTTGGTCGTGCCGTATTTCAGCACATGCACCCCGCCTGCATTGGTCGAAAGAACGCCGCCAACAGTGCAACTACCTTCTGAGGCGAGCGAGAGTGGGAATTTGCGGCCTACTTCATCCGCAGCGTCTTGCAGGCACGTCAGCGTCGCCCCTGCTTCGATTATGATAGAATTATTTGTGGGATTTACGGCGCGCACCGCAGTCATTTTACGCAGGCTCAACAGAACTTCACCCTGCGGCGTTTGCCCGCCCACAAGCCCCGTATTCCCGCCCTGCGGGACGATTTTAAGGCCGTGAGCTCTGCAAATTTTCACCGCTCGCGCGACCTCCTCCGTTTTGCGTGGAGTCAGCATAATGGGCGTATTTCCAAAATATTTATCGCGCCATTCAGTAAGCTGCGGCGCGATGATATCGGTATCCGTCGTCCACGCGCCCAACGGCAATTCGTTCCGCAATGCCGTTATACCTTCACTCATCGGTCAGCCGCCGCACGTTTAAGGCGGTCATTAATCGCGAGCCCAAGGCCGTGTTTTGGAATGGGTGCGACCGCAATCGTCTGCACGCCCTCACGGTCAAGACGCCGCAAATAATCATAGAGATTATGCGCGGCCTCTGCACAATCACCCAATGATGAAAGGTTTAAATCTCCCATGACCGCGCCAAATCCGAGGAGCACTTCGCCTTCTCTCACGTCAATAGCATTTAAACGTACTTTCGCGCGCGGCGCGTAGTGGCTCGCGAGCATACCGGGTGCGGAAATTATCGGCGCGGTATCTGGTAAGCGCAAATCAGTCACAAAGGGTGCAAAATCTTCCGCCGCGATTGTGCCCGGGCGGAGCAACACAGCATGGCCCTCATGGATTTGCAGTACAGTCGACTCAACCCCGCCGCTACACGCGCCCCCGTCAATAATCAGGTTGATCTTATCGCCAAAATCCGCCGCGACATGGGCGGCTGTTGTCGGGCTGATACGGCCTGACAGATTAGCGCTCGGCATAAACAGCGGCGACGTCCATCCGCTTTTTATGAAAGCTTCGCGCCAGACTGTATCAGGACACCGCAGAGCAATCGTTGGCAACCATCCGCCAGCTATTTGACTTAGCTCTGTGTTTTTGCGCGGGAGCACTAGCGTCAAAGGCCCAGGCCAAAATGCGTCTATCAGTGACTGCGCGAGCGCGTTCACATGGGCAAGCGCACCCGCCTCTTCGGGCCGCAATATATGCGCGATAAGGGGGTTATGTGCTGGCCGGCCTTTGAGCGCATAAACGTGGGCCACGGCGGCGTCATTGCTCGCATCTGCGGCAAGGCCGTAAACCGTCTCTGTCGGCAAAGCGACAAGCCCCCCATCGCGCAATATCTTAAGCGCGGCGGCAAAACTCGTCTCATCCGCGAGCTTGATGTTTTTCGGTTTCATCACATCCGTTACATAGGTCATGACGGGGCATTCCGCCATAAACAATTCACTGTATAATCGTGCCATCACTTACATTGCCGCTTGACCCTTCGCATCTCTATGTCCATTCCAAACGCATGACTGACACATCTGATTTAAGCCTAAAAGATCGCATTATTTCCGAGCTGAAATTCCTGCTTGGATTGTTTGCCTTTATCACGGTGTTTTTTACTTTTGTTTGGGGACATTACAAAATCCCAAGCGAGAGTATGCAGCCCACACTCGAGGTCGGCGACCATCTATATGTGTCCAAATATGCTTATGGCTATTCGCGCTATTCCCTGCCCTTTGGGTTTGACCGCTTGCCGATTTTAAAAGCTGGGAAAGTCATGAGCAAGCTACCGACGCGCGGCGATGTAGCCGTATTTAAAAACCCGACGACGGGCATGATTATGATTAAGCGCGTGGTCGGACTGCCAGGTGATACGATTGCTGTGACAGGCGGGCGTCTTATCCTAAACGGACAGATGATAGAGCGCGAGGCGATTGGTAGTCACCTTTACCGCCAACATTCGGGAGCCTTTGCGCCTAAGAAAACTGGGCTCGCCCGTTTCAATCCTATGGCATGGCCGCAAGGGGCTGTGGCGGGTGTTGATGTCTACCGCGAAAGCTGGCCTGGTGAGGACGGAAGCCACATTATTTATGAGCAAACGGATCAAGGCGCGCTTGATAATGTCGGGCCATTTTCTGTGCCCGAAGGCCATGTTTTTTTTATGGGCGATAATCGCGATAATTCAATCGACAGCCGAGCAGGCCCTCAAGGCCCTGGCCTTGTCCCGCTCGACCATTTGATAGGTCGCGCGGATTTGATGATGTTTAGTTTCAAGCGCTGCCCCGAAGAAGAGGGGCTTTATTGCCCCCCTAAGCGGTGGTTCAAAAAACTCTAATCTGACAGACCTTCGGCGAGCCTAACGAGTTTAATAAATTCAGCGCGGTAGCCGTACTTATCTTCACCCTTGGCCTTATTTGCCTGTGCGATAATATCACCATAGCTATAATCCGCGACTTGACTGTCCCCGCGCAGTTTTTGACCAAAGGCGGCGACTGCCGTTGCAAAACGTGCATCATTGGACGCACGACTGAAGCGGCGCTCTTGGCCTTTGCCGACAGGAAAAGTTTGCAGTGTAGAAGTGTCCGCATCTGGTAATTTGTGACGGATTTTCACAAAGGCATATTCGTCCGAACCGGTTGTTTTCGGCGCGTCCTCACTGACATAGCGGAGCTTATCTATCGTGACCGCAGGCGAGCCGACAGGCGTGATTTCATAGACCGCTGTCACGCTATGGCCTGCACCGATGTCGCCCGCATCGACTTTGTCATTATTGAAATCTTGGCGTTTTAACGCGCGTGTTTCATAGCCAATTAAGCGGTATTCCGCAATTGTCGCGGGATTAAACTCAACTTGGATTTTCACGTCTTTGGCAATTGTCAGCAGTGCCCCGCCTGCCGCGTCGCCGAGCACTTTGTTAGCCTCTGATAACGTATCAATATAGGCTGCAATGCCGTTGCCGTTCTGCGCCAGCGCTTGCATCAACTGATCATTATAATTGCCATTGCCAAAACCAAGCACGGACAAGAACACGCCCGTCTTGCGCTTTGTCTCAATGAAGGTTTTCATCTCTTCATGCGAGCTGAACCCAACATTAAAGTCCCCATCTGTGGCGAGTATAACGCGGTTTGAGCCCTCTTTTTTAAAGCTCTCTTTCGCTTTGATATAGGCGAGTTCCAGACCCGCAGCGCCTGCGGTCGAGCCGCCTGCACGCAGGTTATTTAATGCAGCGTGGATTTTATCTTTATCGCTTGCGGGCGTGGGGTCTAAGACCGTGCCCGCGCTCCCCGCATAGGTGACGATGGACACAGTATCATCTTCGTCGAGCGTTTTGAGCATCATCTTAAAACTACTAATCAGCAGCGGTAATTTATTGGGCGCGCGCATAGAGCCCGACGTATCGATCAGGAATACGATATTGCTATCGGGGCGTTCTTTGACGGGCGGGACATAGCCTTTAATGCCGATATGCATCAGCTTTGTATCGCTATTCCACGGCGTCTCAGTCACGGTGACATTCGCGTTAAACGGCGTATCAGCAGAACGCGGCGCGGTATAATCATAAGGGAAATAATTAATCATTTCCTCCAGACGTACGGCAC
>CALLME010000057.1 GCA_938007945.1 uncultured Caulobacterales bacterium | reverse complement strand
ACAGGGACATTTGACGCGAGCTTCCTCTCGGCTTTGCCAGGTCGCATCTATCCGCTTATCACGCGTGAAATCCTCATCGCCGTACCGCTCTTTGTTTTCATGGGCGTGATGCTGGAAAAGTCGCGCATTGCCGAAGATCTCCTCGAGGCTATGGGCGACTTGTTTGGCTCACTACGCGGCGGACTCGGCATTTCCGTAGTCTTTGTCGGCGCGCTCCTCGCCGCATCAACAGGCATTGTCGGCGCGACCGTCGTGACGATGGGTCTGCTGTCATTACCAACCATGCTAAAACGCAATTACGCGCCGTCTCTGGCGTCAGGCGCTATCGCCGCCTCGGGCACACTTGGCCAGATTATCCCGCCCTCCATTGTACTCGTCATCCTCGGCGATCAAATGAGCAATGCCTATCAAGAAGCGCAGCGTACTCATGGCCTCAGCACACAAGGCGTGAGCGGCGGCGTTGTCTCAGTCGGTGATTTGTTTGCAGGCGCACTCATTCCAGGGCTCATTCTCGTCATGTGCTACGCGCTTTACATCGCCGTCACAGCGTTCTTCAAACCTGAAACCGCGCCCGCCGAGCCTTGGCCAGAGGATGTCGACCCGTGGGTCTTCGTGCGCCGCACACTCAAAGCTATGCTACCGCCTCTCTTTCTGATTTTCGCCGTGCTCGGATCCATTCTGTCAGGCTATGCCACACCGACGCGCGGGGCTGCACTTGGGGCATTAGGGGCAATACTTCTCGCCGCATATCGAATCGCGCCCGTCCGCCTCGCCAAGAACGGTGCAGTCTTTGCCGCCCTCGCCCTTATCGCCCTCATCGCCGTGGACATGACAGGCGTAGACATGCGCTTCGGGCAAAATGATTGGCGAGGTGTAGAGCGGCTAGCCTTGACACTCGCGCTCGGCCTATCTGGCCTCGCCCTTATAGGCACAGCCCTCGCTATTGGACCATTAATGCGCGACAGAACCATGGCAGACGTCTCACGCACGACCATGCATATCACCTCTATGGTCTTCGTTATTCTCATCGGCGCTACCGTGTTCAGCCTCGTTTTTCGCGGCTTTGGCGGCGACGAAATGGTGGGACGATTCTTAGAGATGGCACCTGGCGGCATGTGGGGTGCACTCGCGCTTGTTATGCTTGTGATGTTCGTTCTTGGCTTCTTTCTCGACTTTATCGAGATCACATTTGTTGTCGTGCCGCTCGTTGCGCCGCCTCTTCTGGCGATGGGATTAGACCCAATTTGGCTTGGAATTTTGATGGCGCTTAATTTGCAAACCAGCTTCCTCACCCCGCCCTTTGGCTTTGCGCTGTTTTATCTGCGTGGCGTTGCCCCACCCGAAGTTAGCACAAGCGCGATTTACAAAGGCGTCATCCCTTTTATCGGAATTCAGTTTTTTGTGATTGCGCTCGTGGTGGTCTTCCCTGCGCTCGCAACATGGTTGCCCGATATGATGCTCAGATAATCTAGGGCTAAAAAGCGGATTGAAACGCATTGATGAAATCGCCGAGCGCTTTCTCTGGCAAGTGATTTATCCCAGCCGCCGCTGCGCGACCGCCACCCGTTTCGAACTGCATAGCGAGCCTATCCGCACCTTCGCGTTTTGACAGTGGCGCGCGAATGCTCACCAAATAGCCTGCGCCTGCCTCTGTCTCCTGCGCGGTCAAAATCGCGTGGGCGCGATCAGGATTTTCTTGGGCAAGTTGATTGCCGTAAGTGCCAGAGGCGCGGCGAGAACTGGCGCTATCTTGGAGGCCAATGACAAGGCCGCCTGATGTCTCATCAAGGACTTTGGCCCCCGATACAGTCGCCATATCTTCACGAAAACCTTTCTGTAAAGCTTTGAAAATCCGACCTTTTTTAGATAGAAAATCCATAGGCGTGTCAAAGGCACACACCTCTCGGTACAGATCCTCAGGATGGAAAAGCAAGTCATCCACCGACCCGCCATAGCCATTATAATTTATCAACATTCCAAGTTCATCAAGGCTCGCAAGCGGGAGGTCATGCCCCACGGCTAAGCGGTGCGCCATGGCTGAAAAGTTATCGCCAAAGGCCGCCGCGACTGTCCACGCGCGGTAGGCGCCGTCAAGATAATTATCAATCAATACAGCCGTGCAGACTTCGGACGCTGTGTTGATATGTGCCTCGAGATTTGGGTGCTCAGGGATATCGCCCGCATTGTGATGATCGGCGTAAAACACCTTTGCGCCTGCGTCCAAAATGCGGCGCAGCGCAGCACCATTTGTTTTCATAGACACATCAAGCACGGTGACATGGTCGCCCTCGCCTGCGTCTACGCGGTCAAGCAAGGCAATGTCGCGTTTACGCCCCGTCACGAGTTCGGCGTTTAATGGTTGCGCACGGCGAAGCATTGTCAGCGAAATGATGCCGTCTGCATCGCCGTTAAAAACATCATAATTCATAGTGTCGACTTATCCCGCAAATAGCTTTCAGCCAAGAAAAAAGCCGCTCCAAATGGGCGGCTTTTATAAACTCACTGTGGCAGAGCTTAGAACCGATTAGAATTATCGTTGTCCCGGTCGCTTTGCATGGCGCGGAGAAGATCAGCTTCTGACATCTCTGCTGGCGCTTCCGCGTCGCCGTGACCAATCGCGAGAACAGGCGCTTGCTCTTCCTCAGTTGGCATGTCGTCGTCGGTGATAACGCGCTGTAGGTTCGACACAAGGCTTTCGCGTAGGTCACCCATATCAAGTGTTTCTTCAGCCAGTTCACGCAAAGCCACAACAGGTGTTTTATCGTTGTCACGGTCAACCGTCAGCGTCGCGCCAGCAGAAATGTTGCGCGAACGGTGCGCGGCCAAAAGGACGAGGTCGAAGCGATTTTCGACTTTTTCAATACAATCTTCAACGGTAACGCGGGCCATGTGAACTCCATTAGCTAAAGCGGCCCCGCAAGGAAGCCGCTTGATTTGCGCCTGATATACTGCGCGCGAGACGCTTTTGCAAGCGGGGATGTGTGAGTGATATTTCGTAAATTTTAATAAAAAGACGCTTGCCAACCAAAATGACTCTGTGT
>CALLME010000056.1 GCA_938007945.1 uncultured Caulobacterales bacterium | reverse complement strand
TTGCTCTCTAAATTTCGCCGCAATGAAGACGGCGCTGTATCAGTTGAGACAGCGTTCATTTTAAGCATCATGGTAACTCTGACGATTGCCGCATTTGAAGTCTGCTACGGCTTCTTCCAATGGAATGCGGCGCAACAGTCTGCGCGTATCGGCGCAAGGCTTGCCGCCACGTCTGCGCCCGTGTCGAACCAACTATCGACAATGACAGGTATGGAAGATGGTGAACGCGCGGGTCAGCCCATGCCTGATTATTTATACCGCTGTGCAGGCGCGAGCCAAAGCTGTAACCAAGGCGCCTATAATGCCGCTGTCCTTGAGGAGATTGTGTACGGTCCTGATAATGACGGCGCGTGTGCCGCAACATCTCGGGCGAGACGCGGTATGTGTGACCTATTTAGCCAAGTTCGCCCCGAAAATGTTGAACTCAGCTATCAGAGTAGTGGCCTTGGACGAACCGGTTTCCCTGCCTCTCCTGCGCCGCTTATTACACTTACCCTCACAGACTTAGATTTCGAATTTGCGGTCTTGAAGTATTTTACACCAGGCAAAATTCGAAAGATGCCACCCGTAAGCGTGACAGTCGTAGCCGAGGATATGCGCTCTGGCGCGTAAGGGGAAGATTATGGATATTTTCGAAAAGTTTGTGGACCCAAATTCAGAGGTAGATATAGCCATTCCTGAACCAAAGCCACATGGAGATTTACGACCGAACCCTATGCCGCTCACCTTAGCTTTAGAGCATGACCCTTCATACCCAGTTGCGACGGCACAGGACGCCGTAGAGCCCTTAAGTGTTGAGTCCGACAACCTTGCGAATTTAGAGTCTGTTTTTGAAGATAATGTCGTGATTGCGACAGCAGAGTTTCACCTAAATCCACAAAATACTGCGCCGCCTAACAGCTATGCGGAAAGGCAAGAGGATGCAGTCGCACCATCGCCAATAGCTGCAACGACGCATTCGTCAGAAGCTAAATGCTACGCCTTTATGGGCGCGAGCGGCGGGACTGGCGTCACGTCCATTTGCATCCAATTTGCCCATGACATCGCCAAGCGGACACAGAAAAAAGTAAGCTTAACGGCCCAAACTGATCCAAAGGTTTGCTTGATTGATTTGGATTTTGAGACAGGGAGTTGTGCGGCCTATCTTGACGTGCCGCCTGCCCTTGAAATTTCTGATATATGCGGCCCCGCGAGCCGTATCGATAGCTCCATCGTGCAAGCGTTGATGAGCCACCATGAAAGTGGCATTGCCGTGCTCGCGACCCCGAATGCGCTTGGTGCAAATAGCCTTGCAAATCCTGAAACTATTCTTGCGCTACTTGATGCCGCCTCAAGCGTTTATGATCATATAATCCTTGATTTACCGCGTGTTTGGCAATCATGGGTTGGCGCGGCAATCGCCGGTGCAGATCATTTTGCCATGGTCGGCGAATTGACAATTCCGTCTCTACACACGACCCGCGCGCGCATCGCCAATATTGAAACAGTATTGAACCAGAATGTGCATTGCGAGGTCGTATTGAATAAAGTGGAACGGCGTTCATTCAGAAACTCTATCCGACTTGCCGATGCCGAAAAAGCGCTTAAGCGTAACGTCTCTGCAACGATTTGTGTGGACTACGACACAACACGTGAAGCGATAAACTGCGGCGAAGCCGTTGAGATCATCAGGCCCGAAGCCCGCTTTGTCAAAGATGTGCACGAACTATCTCTAAAATGGTTGCCAAAAAAGGAAAAACCACGCGGGATATTCAAAGACCGCAGACGCAAACGCGCGGCGGCTTAATTCATATTTAGACAATATTAATTGCGTCCTCTAACCTGATTTTAGCGCCGCCATTTTAACTTTTCATCATGGGAAAGTTTTCAAAATTTTTAGTCGAAGAACCTGATGGGCTAGAGCCGGAACAGGCCCAATCGCCTGTAACTGAAGTGGCAGCTGGTCCAGAAACTCTTATTGAAGTCGTAAAGACTCCGACGTCTGGGTTAAAAAAAACAGCAGCGCCAACGACGGATGACTTACGAAAATCGGCTCAGAAGGCTTGGCTTGAAACTAAAGTTCGCATTCACGCCCGCCTGATTGAGGATATTGATCTTGCTGCGCTGGATGGTCTCGACACACCGCGCTTGCGTGAACAAGTGTTGAGCATAGTTCGCGAAATCGTGCTTGATGAGAAACTCAAACTGACATCCCCCGAAATCATACAACTTGCCGAAGGTATTTTTGATGAGATGACGGGCTTGGGCCCGTTGGAGCCGTTGCTTCAGGATGATAGTGTATCTGACATATTGATAAACACGCATGAGCAAGTCTATGTCGAGCGCGGCGGAGAGCTTGAACTGTCTGGAGTTCAATTCGCAAATGAACCTCACCTGTTGCGTATTATCAACCGCATTGTAGCCACTGTTGGGCGTCGTGTGGATGAAAGCCAACCGCTTTGTGATGCACGTTTGCTGGACGGGTCGCGCGTCAATGTGGCGATTGCCCCGATCGCTGTGGACGGTCCTCTCGTTTCTATTCGTAAGTTCTCTAAAACACCTTTCACATTGGATAGGCTCGTCGAGTTCAACGCTATTCCAGATGCCGTCGCGCAATTTATTTGGGCGGCTTGCCGTGCCAGAGTCACGATCCTCATTTCGGGCGGCACAGGCTCTGGTAAGACCACACTTTTGAACGCGCTTTCACAATCCATATCTGAAAAAGAGCGCTTGATTACTATCGAAGACGCTGCGGAACTTCAACTACAACAACCTCATGTGGCACGCATGGAAACACGTCCCGCCAACATAGAAGGTAACGGCGAAATCAAACAAAGGGAGCTCGTAAAAAACGCTCTGCGGATGCGACCTGACCGCGTTATCTTGGGAGAAGTACGCGGCGAAGAAGCCTTTGATATGCTTCAAGCGATGAATACAGGTCATGAAGGCTCTATGGCCACACTTCATGCAAATACACCTCGTGACGCAATAACTCGCCTTGAGCAGATGGTCGCGATGGGAGATATGAAAATCACGCCAGAGGCCGTAGCAGGACAAATCGCAAGTGCCGTCGGCATTATTGTGCAGGCTCAGCGTCTTTCAGATGGACAGCGTAAGATCACCTCGGTCGCTGAAATCGTCGGGATGGAAGGTGAGATTATTCAAATGCAAGAAATTTTCAATTACACGCGTACAGGCACGGGACCTAATCACGAAGTCATCGGAGAATTTCGTGCTACAGGTATTCGCCCAAAATGCTTGAACCAGATTGAAACGCGTAATTTTCACCTGCCTGAGGGCCTCTTTGAGCCCAAAGCCCTCCCCGTCGGCTCCGTCTATGATGGCGACGTAAAAACACGTGTCCTTAATATTAATGCAGCCGACGACAAATTCGCGCCGTCATGAGTGCACATACGACATATCTTATTTACGCGCTCGTTTTTGCAGCAGCCGTTCTCGCCTTACAAACTTTTATCGGTATGGGGAAACACGCTTTGAAAAAAGCGAAACTCGCAAATGACCGCATGCAACGTCTCGCAAATGAAAAAGACGCGACCGTCGTTCTCGCGAAGTTGCGAACCCGACGCGGCATGACGCGAGAGGGCGACTTAGCTGGGCTTATCATCTGGCTTAAAAAGCTCGTCCTGCATTCTGGGCTACCACTTGGTAATTACGGCATTTACATCGTATTACTCGCCAGCTGCTTAAGTCTCGCCATATTTGCTTTTCTGTCAAAAGGAACTCTTATTTGGACACTTTCAGGCGCCTGTTTCGGCCTGATTTTACCTATTTTAGGTCTTAAATTCTTAGCAAAGCGTCGGCGTAAAAAAGCGGTCTCGCAATTGCCTGACGCGCTGGACGTGATTGTACGGTCCCTCGGCGCGGGACATCCCGTTCCCGTCGCTATGGCGCTCGTTGGTCGTGAAATGCCTGATCCAATCGGTACAGAATTCGGTATTGCGAGCGATGAAATTTCCTATGGTGCCAGTATCAGCCAGACTGTGCAGCGCCTCGCCGAGCGCGTGGGGCATGAGGACTTTGATTTGTTTTCCGCAATGATACGTCTACAAGAACGTACAGGTGGCAACCTCGCAGAACTCCTTCGCAAAAGTGCAGAAACCATTCGCGACCGCCAAAAAATGCGACTTAAAATCAAGGCTGCCTCTGCCGAAGGACGCATGTCTGCAATGATATTAAATATCGCGCCTATCGTGTTGTTTTTGCTAATTAATCTCGCTGCCCCAGATTTTTACGGAGACATAAAGGGTCACAAAGTGGCAACTTATGCGACCTACGGAATTATCGGTTGGATGTTCATAGGGAATATGGTCATGAAAAAAATGATTAACTTCAAAATCTAATGTCGATTACGTCTTACCAAAACACTCTGACGATAACGATTTCGCTGTTGTTTCTTCTCATCAGTCTTAGCCTTGTTGTGGTGGCAATCAGTTCTGCTGTGCGACACAACTCGCAAATCGAACGCCGTCTAGCGGGTGGTGCAGGCGGGGACGTAGAGCCCGTTGCAGAAAAACCCTCAAATCTGCTCGCGAAGTTCGGACAACATCTCACCCTTCCCAGCCCTGAGGACATTACGCGCATTCGTTTTGAACTTTCTCAAGCAGGGTTTTACGGTGCGTCCAGCGTACAAATTTACCACGCGGTTCGAATTCTTTGCCTGTTTGTCCCACAACTCATTATTCTCATGTTTACGGGGCACCTCACGACAATCTTGAGCCTGAAGGCGATCGTTTTTCTATTCTGCCTTTCGCTTCTCATAAGTTTATATTTGCCAATTTTTGTCGTGCGTTGGCGAACTAATCGCCGTCGAGATGAATGCCGCAACGGTTTCCCTGACATGATGGATTTGCTCATCGCCTGTATCGAAGCAGGCCTGAGTATGGATGCTGCCCTTATACGTGTCGGTCATGAGATTGGCGGCCGCTACCCGACGCTGCGCATCAATATCGACATCATGAACCTTGAGCTTCGTGCGGGTCGTGACCGTAATGCTGCTATGAAGAGCTTTGCTAAACGCGTTGATCTCGAAGAGGCACGTTCCCTCGCCGTTATGCTCAAGCAGGCAGACGAAATGGGATCAAGCGTCGGTAAGACATTGCGCACATTTGCGGATGAAATGCGCATGAAACGTATGATGAAGGCCGAAGAAAAAGCCATGGCGCTGTCTGCTAAACTCACTGTGCCGCTCATTCTTTTCATTTTCCCGACGATTATTTGCATGGTGCTCTTGCCTGCGGGAATTCGTATTGCAGAGGGTCTCTAAGACGAAATGCGGGTCACATTCACCATACTTTTTGCGCTAAGTCTCGCGGCTTGTGCGACCACACCAGACGCCACATCTGTTGATGCCAGTGACGCGGCCGAAGTGGTGGAAACGCCTCTTCCTAAACCTCTTTTTGAAGTACGACCCGTGTCACGTGAATCTGAGCATCTCTTTGCAATTGAGGATCCGCTTACACTTGCTGTAGAAGCACGGTGGAATGGAGAAAACGAACTCGCCTATCAGCACTTTTATGCGGCTTGGCTCGCCACCCCTGAGAGCGTGGATGTAAATATCGGGCTGATTGATATGGCGCTAAAAACGGGAAAGTTTGAGCAAGCCTATTTAGCGGCGTCCAAGCTCGTTATTAATCCAGACACAGCGAAACCCAAGCTACTTGCCGCGCAAGTCTTAGCGGAACTTGCTGTCGGCAAAAGTCCTGATCCAGAAATTCGCCTTAATCAGGCACTTGAGCGACATCCTAACGACCCACGACTATGGAATGCGCTGGGTGGATTTCATGACAAACAAGGCCAGCCCTTACGGGCACAAGATTGCTACATGCAAGCCTTGAAAACAGGTGGAACAAAGGCCAGCGTCGTTAACAACCTGGGTATGTCATTGCTGTTGAGTGGCGACACGCGTTCAGCATTAGCGAAGTTTGAGCAAGCGTCTGAGCTTGATACTCATACGCCGATCTATGATAATAATCGCCGACTCTCACTGGCATTACTCGGACAATATGACCTCGCAGTAGACGGGCTTGCTGATGATAGCGCCGCAGATATCTTGAATGACGCAGGCTATATTGCGAGGTCACGAGAGGACATCATAAAAGCTGCCTCGCTTTTTAAAGCGGCTATTGCGCGCAGTACGCGCTATCATACAAAAGCGCATGAAAACTTACGCGCCCTCCAAACAGCGCGTTAAATATAGCGCGCCGCCCAAGCCGCAAGCACGCGCGCGACATATTCCGCATCAGCCGGGTTTTTGAGCAAGAGATGATCCGCGCCGTCGAGACTAACAAAGCTTTTAGGGTGGCGGGCCTTTGAGTAAATATGCGAGGCATTGGCGATACCGACCATTTGGTCTTGTGGTGAATGGAAAATCATTAGCGGTTTGTCCATACCAGCAATCTCAGAGGCAATATCCTGATTGCCGATGTCTTCGAGAAATTGTTCTTTAATAACGAATGGCCGCCCGCCGAGCAGGACCTTGGCCTCCCCCTCTTCCTCAATTTCCGTGAGTTGATCCGCGAATTGATGAACAATGTGTGTGGTATCGCAAGGTGACCCAATTGTTGCAATGGCGCCCACCTCGGGGAGTTCGTCCACCACTTTCAGAGAGGCTGTCCCACCGAAACTATGCCCTATCAAAATTTTTGGAGCTTCATAGTTTTCGCGCAAAAACTTAGCTGCTTGGCGTAAATCATCACAATTTGAACTAAAATTTGTATCAGAAAAATTACCACCCGACTCCCCCAGACCCGTGAAGTCGAAACGGAGCATGCCATACCCCTCGTCAACTAAGGTTTGAGAAATAGTACGAATGGGCTTAAGGTCTTTCCCAATAGAGAATCCATGCGCGAAGAGCGCCCACCCTTTCAGCCGCTCCTCCGGCCAGTCAATTTTGGCCGAAAGCATGTCACCAAAGGCGCCAGGGAATGTGACCTTTTTTGAGGGCATTATTGCACGACATTGCCGTCTACATCGAGCTCCACAACAGGGTAACCGAGCGCTTTCACGTCATCTAATACCGCATCCTTATCGCCCACAACGACCATCACCATTTCATCAACATTCAAATGCTTAGAGGCGAGCGCATCAGCCTCTGCCTTGGTCATGTTTTGTAAGATATCAGACTGGTCATCAACAAAACTTGGCTTAAGATTGTAATTAACCATGCGTGAGATAAAGCCGAGTTTCTGTCGCGGCGTTTCATAAGAGCGCGCGTCGCGTTGTCCGATAGCTGATTTTGTAAACGCTAATTCCTCAGGCGTAATTCCGCTTTCATGATAGGCATTAATCTCTTTCACAAATTCAACAATAGACTCAGCGGTTTTATCCTTTTTAACACCAGCCGATGCGACATAGCTGCCGCGCACGTTTGACCCGTTAAAGCCTGAGCGCGCGCCGTAAGTATACCCCTTATCTTCCCGCAAGTTCAGATTAATACGGCTATTGAATGCCCCACCAAGGGCGTAGTTCATGAGGCCCGCGCGGTAAAATTCACCCGTGGCATCATACGGCAACGCGCGTTTCCCAATACGAATTTCAGACTGCGCAGCATCGTCTTTATTGATGAAATAGAGTGTCCCTGCGGCAAGCTCTGGATAGGGCTTGTCCGCGACTGTCGAAACGTCACTCCCTTGCCAAGTTGATAAAGGCGCGAGTGCAGATGAGACTTGGGTTTCTCCGAGATCACTAACCACCATAATGGACGCAATTTTTGGCGAGTAATTACGCTCATAAAAATCTCTGTAATCCGCCAGAGTTGTGGCCTCCACTGTTTCTAGCGTACCACTTCCGCTCCAAGCCACAGGGTTTTCATCGCCATACATTAAGCGGTCAAATGTGGCCCACGCCACACTCCCAGCGTTTTTCTTGGACTGCTTGATCCCTTCGATAGTTTGCGCCTTAAGACGGTCAAAATCCTCTTGTGTAAAAGCAGGTTCAAGCAGCTTTTCTCTTGCAATTTCAACAGTTTCGTCGAGGTTCTTCGTCAAACTCCGAATAAACATAGTCGTATATGTTTCGCCCCCACCAAAAGAAACTGATGACCCAAGCTTATCAAGGCGGTTGGACAACTCTTCCGCAGAAGATGATTCTGTGCCCGCATCATTTAGATATTGCGCAAGGTTCGCGGCAAGACCAAGTTTTTCAAGCGGTTCATGCGTTTGTCCCACTTTCATCTGCACCCGAACTGTCGTGGTAGGCGTCTCGTCGTTTACAGCACCGGTCACTTTGATGCCATTACTCAGGCTGGCAGTATAAACATCTGGCGCTTTAATAGACGGGTTCTCACCCGCAGGAGGAACAACTGAGCGGTCAAAATCCCCGTCATCAGGCAATGACCAATTGAAGTCGTCCGCGCTCGTGTCTTCTGGGATCGTGCGTTCATAGCGTGACCACGTGTCAGGCGCGGCTATCATCTCTGGACTGCCTTTAGGCACGATGCTCATAATAACGGCGGGCTTATCTTTTATGTACTTGCGGTAGACCCGCATTACATCTTCCGCGCTTACGCCTTCATAGCGCGCGACTTCATGCCCAATCCCGTCAGCATCATCTTGAATTGTAGCATAATTCGCGAGTTGGCTCACTTTACCAGAGGTCGACTCAAGGCCGTAAATCAGGCCCGAAACGATACCAGCTTTCACGCGTGTAAGATCATCCGGCTCAACGCCCCGCTCTTCAAACTCAACGAGTGAGTCGCGCATTGTCTGCTCAAGGTCAGCGAGGCTTGCGCCCTTAGCTGGGTTCGGCAAAGCGTACATGGTGAATTGGCAGTGCAACTCACGACAACCATGTCCTGTGGCAGAACTCACAGCCAGCCCTGTTTTTTCAAGATTTTTATAAAGCAAAGATGTTTTCCCGTCGCCCATAATGGACATCAACACGTCAAGCGGCGCTTCATCAGGATGATAAGCTTTCACAGTTGGCCACGCCATGTAAATGAGCGGCAAAGACACATTATCCTCTAGCGATATATAGCGGTCGGCATCAAGCGTGACAGGCGGCGCAGTAGGCTCCCCAACCTCAGGGCCTGCGGGGATATTACCGAAATAGGTTTTGACCCATTCAAGTGTCTGCTCAGTGTCAATATCGCCGCCAATCGTCAGCACAGCATTGTTCGGCCCATACCAGCGTAAGAAAAACTTCTTGAGATCGTTAAGCGACGCGCGGTCAAGGTCTTCAAGATAGCCTATCACCGACCAGCTATACGGGTGTCCTTCGGGATACATTGCCTCACCGACCCGCTCGTTAAGCAGGCCATAAGGCCGGTTATCGACGCGCTGTCCGCGCTCGTTTTTAACTGTCTCGCGCTGCACTTCGAATTTTTCTTGTGTTACAGCATTGAGGAAATAACCCATGCGGTCAGCCTCTAGCCACAACATCTTCTCAAGTTGGTTAGAAGGCACAGTCTCAAAATAATTCGTGCGATCCGAATTCGTAGTCCCGTTCAATGTGCCGCCCGACTCTGTGATAAGTTTGAAGTGCTGCTCATCGTCGACATTCTCAGAGCCCTGGAACATCATATGCTCGAAGAAATGCGCAAAGCCCGATTTGCCAATATCTTCTCGGCCAGAACCGACGTGATATGTTACATCGACATGAACAAGGGGGTCGGATTTATCTTCATGCAAAATCACCCGCAGGCCATTATCGAGCTTGTACTCTGTATAAGGAATGACGAGGTCGTCGCCCGTTTTAGTGACTCGCTCTACGAAACTTATACCCTCTGGCAAGGTTACATCGGACGTAGGACCTGTGCTCGTCCCGCCGCACGCGACCAGCATCACCGCCGTGGCCGCAGATATAAGAAGTCGTTTCGTAATTGTCATGGCGTATCCTTTTATAATTTATAGCAATTTTTAGACGTTATAGAATGTTTTACGTCTCTTGACTAGCGGTGCTAGGTCCGGCTCCATGGGCCTTTAAAGGGGCCATTTTGC
>CALLME010000055.1 GCA_938007945.1 uncultured Caulobacterales bacterium | reverse complement strand
CTGGCGAATTCACCTATTCATACAGTCTAAATCTGCTCCACAGCGCGGCATCAAAGGTAATATTATGGCAAATTCTGACTTTCCAACAGGGACTTTAATGGCTGGCAAGCGCGGGCTGATTATGGGTGTGGCGAATAAGAACTCAATTGCTTGGGCCATAGCGCAACAACTCGCCGCGCAAGGCGCTGAATTGGCCTTCACCTATCAGGGTGAGAACCTGCTGCGTCGTGTGAAACCGCTCGCAGAAAGCGTCGGTTCAGATACTTTGCTCGATTGTGACGTCACGAATGACGCGCAAATGGACGCGGCTTTTGCGAGCCTCAAAGATAAATGGGGTGAGTTGGACTTCCTCGTCCATGCTATTGCTTTTGCGGGCAAAGACCAACTTGCGGGCAGCTTTATCGATAATACGACGCGTGACGGGTTTAAATCAGCGTTAGATATTTCAGCCTATAGCTTTGTCGACGCAGGACGCCGCGCAAGCCAAATGATGCCATCTTTAGAAAATGGGGGCGGGGCGATGGTCACGCTGACATATCTCGGCTCGGAACGGGTTATTCCGAATTATAACGTGATGGGTGTAGCCAAAGCCGCGCTGGAGGCGAGCACACGTTACATGGCAGCGGATCTTGGCCCGCGCGGCATTCGCGTCAACGCCATTTCTGCGGGCCCGATTAAGACGCTTGCAGCCGCAGGCATTGGCTCTGGGCGTCATATGTTCCGTTTTAACAAAGCGGCGAGTGCTATGCAGGACAACACAGACGCCAAAGGCGTGGCGGGTGCCGCGCTCTATTTGCTCTCAGATTTAGGTCTGTCCTGCACAGGTGAAACGCATCATGTGGACGGGGGCTTCCACGCTATCGGTATGCCGCAAGAAGACGCGCTCAATGAGAGCCTCGGTATCGAAAAGAGCTAGGCGGCTTCAAAATTGTGGTGTGCGCGGTGCCATTCTAAATAGCTTAGGTGTGGCCAGTCTGATTGGTTTTCAGGTAAAATGGCTTTTCGGTCTTTGTTGATGAGCTTGCCTACCTCTGCCGTATTATTGACTTTGCGAGAGACTAATATCTCATAGTCATCAGATAACGAAAGTAGACCTCGGTCAAACATCCAATGAATAGTTCCGGATAGCGCTATGCCATTATTGACGCTATCTGGTCCGTTATGTTCGACTGATTTAATATGCGCTGCTTGTACTTCAGCGCGTCCGCCGCCATTTATTAATCTCATACCTGTCAGTGCGCATTGCTTATTATAGGCGGAAATTACTCTTTCTCGAAACAAACGTGCACGAACCTTCTTATTAAGAACAACCTCAACAGTTTTACGTTCCGAATCAAAGACAAACGGTTCTTGAACTGCTTCGCCCACTTCGAAATCTACACTATCAAATCGAGGTAGTTCAGAAACATCGACAGCAGCTAGGGCGACCACCTTCATATAGTCTTCCTCCGATATTGGTCGAACAGCCCAAACCTGCTTTCCTCGATTAACTTTTCCGTCGCCATCATCAAGAAAAGAGTTCGAAAGCCGACCGTTTATTCTAAAGGGCACATTTTTAGAGAATGGAGTATAACTGCGCGGCGCAATAATTGCGTAGTAATGCCCCGTAGGATCTTTCGGGTCGGGGTTTATGCTTTCAACCCTTGCAGTAGCCGTATACCCACCTTTTTTTCCAGATTCATAAAACAGTACATTATCGCCGACTATTGGCAGCGCACGTTTAAGGTACATTTTTGGGAAGTGATAACGCGTTGCAGGGTCGTCATCATATTGTGTGCCAGGATTATGTATGAAAACGCCTTCAGCCATAATTGTTTATCATCAATAAAATTTATCACTTCAAGTACTTCCTAGGCGGCCACGCTCTCCAAATCTTCGCGGCTGAGGTGTACGGCAGCGAAGTAGACGAGTTCTAGCAGAACCATAGGGCGCCCGCGACTTGTGAGTTTGGCGATGGCGGCGAGATAGTCTGCGTTTTCATGGCTGATGCGCACAGTCGTACGCTTTTTTGCAGCAAAACGGGGCTCAGAAAACCAAGCGGCGACATCAGAGACGTGGTGGTCCGCGCGTATTAAATCGAGCGTGCGGTCAATAACCTTCGAGCGCGCTTTGGACTTTACCCGCCGCCCCATCTCTTTAATTAAGGCGTCTGCGCCAGGCTCGACTAACATTTCAACAGCTATGCTCATATGAGGGGATTAGCGGATTATAGTTAATAATCCGTCAAACCTCTTCTGGTTTTGAAAGCTCAATTCACCATGTGTAAACTTAAGTTTAACGGACTTTAGGAAATGAAAGATATTCCACCCGCCATAATCGGCAGAGAAGAGGTCTTAGGGGTTAACAATTCATGACTCATGCGCCAAAAATGAAAGTCTTTGCCGCCATAACTTTTTGACTTGCCGTGCTGCGCTCCCACGCATTTTGGCCTTGTTGTGATGGACAAAGCCGCTGATTCCCGCTATCGCAAGGCCGCATCCCAAGTGTCACAAAAGAGATAGTTATGAATAAAGGTTTGGTCACAGTTTTTGGCGGATCAGGTTTTGTTGGCAAATATGTTGTCCGCGCGCTCTGCCGTGACGGGTGGCGCGTCCGTGTCGCTGCGCGGCGCCCGCATACGTGCCAAGACCTTAAAGTTATTGGCAATGTCGGCCAAGTGCAGTTGATGCAGGCTAATATCCGCTTTCCGAAATCTGTGGCGCGCGCGGTCGAAGGGGCTGACGCTGTCGTTAACCTGGTCGCGGTGCTGTTTGAAGAAGGCAAGCAATCCTTTGAGAGCTTGCACGTCAAGGGCGCAGCCACGGTCGCTGAAGCCGCGGCAAAAGCGGGCATCACAAATTACGTACAAATGTCCTCCATTGGCGCAGATTCCGATAGCGAGAGCGATTATGCCCGTACCAAAGGTCTCGGTGAACAGGCTGTGCGCGACGCGCTCGCCTCTGCTGATATTATGCGCCCCTCTATCATTTTTGGTGAAGAGGATGATTTTTTCAACCGCTTTGCAGGGATGGCGCAATTTGCGCCCGCGCTTCCGCTCATTGGGGGTGGCCACACGAAATTCCAGCCCGCCTATGTGGGCGACGTTGCTGACGCTATTGCCAAAGTTATCAATCAAAGCACAAATGGCGAGACCTATGAGCTTGGTGGGCCGCGTGTTTATTCTTTCAAAGAATTGCTGACCTTCATGCTCGAGACGATTGATCGTAAACGCTTGCTTCTGCCTGTGCCGTGGTTTGGCGCGAGCCTTCTGGGCGGGATTGGCGATATTACAGGCGCGTTGCCGCTGATTAAACCGTTCTTGACGAAAGATCAGGTCACAAATCTGAAGACCGATAATGTGGTTGCAGAAAATGCCAAGGGGTTTGAGGACCTAGGCATTGAGACAGAGACGATTGAAGCGATTGTACCAGACTATCTCGCGCGCTACCGCAAATATGGCCAGTTCCACGAGAAACGTGCCTGATATCCACCTTATTACTGGCGGCACAGGCGCAGGTAAAACGACATACGCGCTCTGGCTTGCAGATGAAATAGACGGGGTGCGTTTTTCAATCGACGACTGGATGACCACCCTATTTTGGATGGATAGTCCCGACCCTATCAGCTTTGAGTGGGCGATGACTCGCATAAACCGCACTGAGACACAGATGTGGGATATGGCCGAACAAGTGTTGTCACGCGGCACGCCTGTCATTTTTGATCTCGGCTTTACGAAATTTGCGCACCGCGAGAAATTTCGCGCGCTTGCGAAGACGAGAGACATCACAGCCAAACTTCATTGGGTGGATATCACGCCCGAGAAACGCTGGCGTCGCGTTGAGGCTCGCAATGCCGAGAAAGGCGAAACCTTTGCGATGCATGTATCGGAGGACATGTTTGCATTCATGGAGAATGAGTGGGAATCGCCTGCGTCTGAGCCTCACATCAAAGCGCTTCAGGACTTTCTCACATAAATTAGTGTTGTCTAATACGAAGCTACACATGGACGTTATTTGCTTTTCGTGTTCCATAATCGTAGCGTTTCAGAAATTTAAGGGAGACTACAATGTCAATGAAACAGATTATATTAGCCGCCTCTGCGGCGTTGGTTCTGGCGGCCTGTTCAGGCAGTACAGATAGCGCTAAGGAAATGGCCAAAGATATGAGTGCCGAGGCCAAGGCTGGCGCAAAAGAGATGGCAGGCGCCGCGAAATCCGCGACGATGGATGCTGCCAGTAAAGCGAAACTTGCCGCTGTGCTCGCCATGCAAGACGACAAAGCTAAAATGCGCTATCAATACCGTAACCCAGCAGAAACACTCGCGTTTTTTGGAATTAAGCCAGGCATGAAAGTCGCCGAAGCGCTGCCAGGTGGGGGATGGTACTCGAAAATCCTCATCCCGTATCTGGGCGATGAGGGGCATCTGACGGGACTGGATTATTCTATGACGATGTGGCCAAATTTTAGTTTCATGACAGCTGATCGTATTGAGGCCAAGAAGACGTGGCCTGCTGATTGGGTGGCGGGCGCCCAAGACTGGCGCGCAGGCTCACAAGCCACGATTGATGCGGCGACATTCGGGACGCGCGACACAGCGCAGGACGGCAGCTATGATGCTGTCCTGTTTATTCGGGCGATGCATAATCTTTCTCGTTTCGAAGACCAAGGCGGTCATATGAGCGGCGCGATTGCGGATGCGCGGGCCATGCTCAAGCCTGGTGGTATTGTCGGCGTAGTACAGCATGCAGGACCAGAGACTAACTCAGATGACTGGGCCGTCGGCAGCAATGGTTATCTTAAGAAATCAGCGGTGATTGCCGCCTTTGAAAGTGCAGGGTTTGAGCTTGTCGGTGAGACGGATATAAATGCTAATCCCAAAGATATACCAAGCGAAAGCGACGGTGTGTGGCGTTTGCTCCCCTCTTTGCGAGGTCACGATGATGATGCTGAGAAGAAGGCAAAAATGGAATCTATTGGCGAGTCTAACCGCATGACGCTCAAATTTCGTAAGATGTAAGGCGCAATAGACCGCATAAATAAAGACTTCAGACGACAAGGCTCCAGCTAAAACCTGGGGCCTTGTTAACTTTTTTGGAACTATTTGGCGCGTCTCTCGTTAATCGGTCAAGAACACCACAAACACGGAGCTTAATTTTATGTCAAATTTTAAAATCATCGCAGTACTCACAGCATCAGCGTCTTTGCTCGCAGCAGAAACCTCTCTTGCGGACGAGGCGAAGGCTGACACACAAGTTAAAGCTACTGAAAACGTCGTACAGCCAGAAGTTATGGCGGACAATGTAACAGTCGTCAGAGATGCCGAAGGTAACATTTACTATAATCAGTTCGTCGAAATTGACGAACTGCAAGATGTCGACTTCGACGCGACTGTTGTAGACACTTTCACATATGAATATGAGGGCCGCGTTTACACGAATAAGATCGTGAAATAAGCCAGTTACAGTTCAATCAAGCCCCGCTTCGGTGGGGCTTTTTTTTATCTGTGCCTTAATTTAGCCATCTCTTCGCCCTGCAATTTGCTATGTCCCAAAAAAAGCGACGTTCAAAAATGACAGCCAAGCGTATTGCCGTCACGCTTTTGGCGGTGATTGGGCTAGCGCACCTTTATATTTTGTCTTTCGCATTTTTGCCC
>CALLME010000054.1 GCA_938007945.1 uncultured Caulobacterales bacterium | reverse complement strand
TTGAGTACGGCCTAATTGCCGCTCTTGTTGGCGTTGCTCTTATTGTTGGTGCTCAGCGTCTTGGTACGTCGATCAACACAAAGTTCGGCGAAGTCGCTGACGAAATGGATTCTGCATCTTAATTGATAGCTAATTCAATATTGAAAGGCCGCTCTTCGGAGCGGTCTTTTTTTGGTTTGAACGCTCTCAAAGTTATTCTGTGAAAACCGCATGTTAACGCTCTTGCGTTATAAAAACGGACAATTCCAATTATTAGGGACAAAACAATGGTGATGACATTTATAATCTTTGCGGTCTTTACGTTGACGATGCTGACAGCGGCCATCAAAGACGCCTCCACAATGACGATACCCAATTGGGTGAGCCTCCTTCTGCTTGGCGCCTTCGCTGTTTGTTTTCCCTTCGTGTGGCAAGGCATGCCAAATTTTGGAGAACATATGGGCTCTGGCCTTGGTATGTTTGTGCTTGGCTTTGCTATGTTTGCCTTTGGCTGGCTCGGGGGCGGCGATGCTAAACTCATGGCGGCAACATCTTTTTGGTGGACGTTTGATGATCTGCTTATGTATGTCGCCTATACAACGCTAGCAGGCGGCGCATTGGCCTTCTTTATTCTTGCGGGTCGTAAATTTATTCCTGTGCGTGTCATGACCGCGCCATGGATGCACACTATGTTTAAAGATCAAAAGAAGATGCCATATGGCTTGGCACTTGCGTTCGGTGCGCTTGCCACGCTTCCACAGAGCGATATTTTCCGATATGCAGCGGGTCTAGGCTAAAAAGCGCCTGAAATAAGAATTATACAAAGACGCGCCTTGTGGGCGCGTTTTTTTTTAAACGCAATGCTGCGTTAACGGAATATTTGCTAAGAATTCTTACAAATTAACCATGCTTTATCAAATGGCCTTCAAAGTAGCCGTAATTGATATGTGAGGTCTCATGGATAAGAAACGACTAATACTGATTGGCGGGCTCGTAGTGCTCGGCGCAGTTGTATTTACCCAAGCACAAAAACTTGGCCAAACTAAGCCTGTGACGACAAGCGCACCTGTCGTGGAAGTCGAACAAGTAGAGTATCAAGATATTCTTGCGGCGTCAGCCGACATCCCATTTGGGGGACGGCTTTCTGAGGCAAATATCAAATGGAAACAATGGCCTAAGGAGGCCATGTCACCAGAATATGTGACGCGTGAAGACCGCCCTGAAGCCTTAGAAGACTTTCAGGCAGGTGTTGCCAAAGCGCCTATTTATGTGGGTGAGCCTATTTCAGAGCGCCGCATTGTGATGGTTGGTGACAAAGGATTGATGTCAGGCTTGCTGACACCCGGCATGCGCGCGGTGGCAACAGAGATTTCGACCGAATCAGCGTCAGGCGGGTTCATCCAGCCGGGCGATCACGTCGACATTATATTAACGCAAGAGATCGAAGAGCCAGCTTTGCCCGGCCAATCACGCGGGAAAGACGTTTTTGAATCAAGCACAGTCTTCTCAAATGTGCGCGTTCTTGCGATCGACCAGAATTTTGACATTGATGAAGAAGGCGGCGCCTCTATTACGGGTGATGTCGCGACACTTGAGCTTAGCCCAGGTGATGCGGAGCTTTTGCAAGTCGCTATGGCGTCAGGCGAGCTTTCAATGGTCCTGCGGCCACTCGGTTCATCAATCGGGAGCGGGTTTGCAGCGAGCCGCTCAACAATGTCTAAAAAACGCAAAACGCGTCAAACAGTGGCGGTTTACCGTAAGGGCGCACAATCATCTGTCGCGATTGTAGGGGAATAAGATGAGCGGATTTATGACACACGCGACCGCCTTGCGGCGCACGCTCGCCGTTTCTACGGCTTTGCTATTTGCGTTTGGCGCGCAAGCAGGCACGCGGTCTTACAGCCATATCTCAGCTGACACGCAAGCTGACATTTCTATCCGCACACCCGGTCAAAGCGCAGTTTCGCGCTCCGTTGTGCTGCCTTATTCAAAATCAACTGTGGTCGAGTTGCCTGTTGGTATGAAAGACGTCATTATCTCAAATCCTGATATTGTCGAAGCGATGGTGCATACTGATAAGCGCGCTGTGCTTATTGGGCGTCGGCCTGGTCAGACAAATGCTTATTTTTATGGCCATGACGGTCAAGAAATTTTAAACCTCGAAATCCGCGTCGAGCGCGATATTTCAGGTCTGCGTGATTTGTTTAGTCAGCACGCCCCAGAGGCAAATGTCTCGGTTCAAGCTGTGAATGACAATATCCTTTTGACAGGCTCTGTCCCCAATGCGGCTGTCGCTAACCGGGTCGAATCTCTGGCTGAAATGTGGCTCGACGAGGCGACAGGGAGTGAGTCTGAAGCCGAAGTGATCAATCTTATGTCGATTGAGGGCAAAGATCAGGTGCTTCTTAAAGTGCGTATCGTTGAAATGCAGCGCTCAATTACTAAGCAGCTTGGTATTAATTTGAGTGCGATTGGTCAGCTTGGCGACAGCACGGTTTCTCTTCTATCAAATGCCGCGCTTGAAACTTCTGCGGGTCTCACAGCATCTGGCGTCTTTAACAATAGCGCGGGCGGGGCTTTGCAGTCACTCGGCGCTGATTTAACTGCGCTTGAACGTGTTGGTCTTATCCGTACGCTCGCGGAACCCACATTGACAGCGATTTCAGGCGAAACAGCGAACTTCCTCTCAGGTGGTGAATTCCCGCTTCTGACAAATGTGTTTGTTGATAACCAAGGTCGACTCATTCGCGAATTTGAGTTTAAGCCTTATGGCGTCTCGCTCGGCTTCACGCCTATTGTGCTCAGTGAAGGGCGTATTTCGCTTAATATCTCGACAGAAGTGTCAGAGCCAACAACAGAGGGTTCATTTGAAACAGGCGGTATTGCTTCTGATATTTTAGGTCTTCGTGTCCGCCGCGCCAACACGGTCGTTGAGCTTCCTGCGGGCGGTAGCCTCGTTATTGCGGGTCTTATTCGCGAAGAATCACGCCAAGCGATTGACGGTACACCTGGCCTAAAAGATATCCCTGGCCTCGGCGCCGCGTTTAGAAACCGCGACGACCTGACAAGCCAGCAAGAACTTGTGATCATTGTGACGCCTTATTTGGTTGACCCAACACATCCTGACAAATTGCAGACCCCTGTAGATGGGTTTGTGGCGGCGGATGACAATGACGCGCTTCTCTTGGGTCGCTTAAACAAAATTTACCGTGAGAACGGCGAAAAAATTACGTCAAACACTTTGCCGGGACCTTTCGGCCACGTGGTTGATTAGAAACGGGGATGACAATGAAAACGCTTATGAAACTTCCTGTGATAATGTCAGCCGTCGCGCTGACGCTTTCGGCTTGCGCGGTCCCACAAGCTGTGCCGCGCCCTGCTATTAACAGTAACCCTATCGCTATTTCAGAATCGATTGAGCGCTTGGAGCTTTATTCTCGCCCAAATGGCATGAGCCTATCTTCGCGTGATCAAGACGCGGTGGCAGAATTTCTCGCGCTTTACGGTCAATACGGTGACGGTCCGCTATATGTAAACGTGCCTGCGGCGCAATCTGGCATGATTGGGACACAGCAATCGGCTCAACTTGTTCGCCAGACGATGGCGCAAATGGGTATGGGCGTTGGCGCGCTACAAACTGGACAATACCAGTCAAATCCAGCGGCGCCTGCGCCTGTCGTCGTGTCGTATCGCCGCCTAAAAATCGTGCCTAAGGACTGCCGCGGCCTTGAGAATTTAACAGAAACGCATGCAAACCGCCCTATGGCGTCATTTGGTTGCGCCTATCACGCTAACCTTGGTGCGATGATACAAGACCCTCGCCAATTGCTTGAGCCTTACACAATGGGGTCACCTAATGCTGAGCGACGTCGCACAGTCTATGACAAATATATTTTGGGTGAGCTGACAGGTTCAGAGACACCTGGGTCTCAAGAGCGCGGTACAGACGAGTAATCGTTACGGGATAGAGTATTTAGACGAGCCAATTGGCTCAAGAATGGGCGGGACGTTTTATCCGCCGGGATTGATAATCGGATGACTATGATGACGAACCAAAATCAGCAACCCCGACCAGTGGCGATGCCAAGTCCAGCACCTGTTGGAGTTGGGGCTTCTACCCCAATACCGCGCGCCCATCCTGCCCCAATGCCTGCGGCGCCGATGCCAGCAGGCCAGCCCATGCCTCGTCCGATGCCAGGGGCTCAAATGGCACCGCAGCCTCACCCGCATCAGCCTCAGGCGAATACGGCTTATCCTGCGCCAACTCATCCTCAGGCCCAGGTGCGTCCTCACGCGCAAGCTGTGCCGCCGCAAAGTCATGCGCCGCAAATGGCGCCAGCCATGCCTGTCCCAACGGCTATGCCACCCGTGCTGGCTGTAGAAGAAGAAACGCCGCGCGAAGGGGGTGAAAAAGCCCTCCCTGCTGTGACAATCGAGGCATTCTGTGACCGCCCTGAAACAGCGGGCGCGATTGACGCGACAAAGCGCGATTGGCGCATGAAGCGCGTGAATCTATCTGTTTTTATGGGGGGTCTCTCTGCGGCGATTGAATATTATCACAAAGAAAGCACACCAAGCCTCATCATCATTGAGACGGGAATGCGCGGCCCTGAGCTTATTTCACAACTACAACAGCTCGCCGCCGTCTGCGATGAAGGTACAAAAGTTGTTGTTGTCGGTGCCGCGAATGACATTCGCCTTTACCGTCAACTGATAGATCACGGCGTCAGCGATTATCTTGTGCCGCCGCTTAGCCCGCTTGGTGTTATTCACTCGCTCTCAGACCTCTTCAGTGACCCTGAAAAGCCGTTTACAGGACGCGTCGCCGCCTTCTTTGGCGCAAAGGGCGGCGTGGGGTCATCGACGCTCGCGCACAATATTGCGTGGTGTATGTCTGAAAATATTGGCCAGCAAACAGCTCTGGTCGACCTAGACGCCTCTTGGGGTACAACAGGTCTCGACTTTGCCTATGATAGCTCGCAAGGACTTGAAGAAGCATTGGCTGAGCCCGAGCGGCTTGACGAAACACTGCTTGACCGCATCATGCTGCGCCATACATCCAACCTCTCAATTCTGCCGGCCGCGGGTACGCTTGGAAACTCGCCTATCATGACGCCGGAAGCCTATGAAGCCGTAGTGGACGTGGTGAGAAGCGTCAGCCCTATGACTATCTTGGATATGCCGCATTACTGGTCACAGTGGACGACTCGTGTGCTCGTCGGTTGTGATGACGTTGTCATTACGGCAGCGCCTGATTTGGCAAATTTGCGCAATACGAAGAATCTCATCGATTACCTACGTGACAAGCGTCCAAACGATCCCGATCCAATTCTGATTTTAAACCGCACAGGCACGACAAAGACGAACGAGATTTCCGTCAAAGATTTCGGCGCCGCAGTTGGCCTTGACCCCGCTGTCGCGCTTGCCTTTGATCCAGAGATTTATCTTGAAGCGTCAAATGACGGTAAGATGTTGACTGAGATTAAAGCGGCGTCTGGCCATGTGACGGGTTTTGAAATGATTGCCTCGCGCCTGAAAACAGGCCGCTATCCCGACTTCAACGCGTCGTCAGGAAAAAAGAAAAAAGCCAAATCTGGCTCTAGTGAGTCTAGATCGCTCTTTGCAAAGCTAACAGGTAAGTAGACATATGTTTGGAAAACGCGATACCAGCGCGGCGGCTCTCAAAGCGCCGCCACAAGCAAAACCGTCACCCAGAGCGGAGGAAAAAATTGACGCTGCTGCTGCTGCTGCCGCAACACGCGTGGTTAAGCCTGAAATTACGGATGAATATTATGAAACCAAGGCGACTATTTTCAACGCCTTGTTTGAAACGATTGATGTTTCGGCCCTTGCTGGCATGCAGCCCGAAAAGGCGCGTGAAGAAATTCGCACCATTGTTGACGAAATCATCGCTATTCGAAACGTGCGCCTCTCTGTGGCTGAGCAAAGTCAGCTTATTAGCGAAATTTGTGATGATATTCTTGGTTATGGCCCGCTTGAGCCGCTTCTCGCGCGTGACGATATTGCCGATATCATGGTCAATGGCGCGAAACACGTCTTCATTGAAACAAACGGGAAGACTGAAAAAACCAATATTCGTTTTCGCGATAATCAACAATTGATGAATATCTGTCAGCGCATTGTGTCCCAAGTAGGCCGCCGCGTTGACGAAGCAAGTCCGATTTGTGATGCGCGTCTTCTTGATGGCTCACGTGTAAATGTTATTGCGCCGCCTCTGGCAATTGACGGTCCAGCACTCACAATTCGTAAGTTTAAAAGAGATTCCTTAAGATTAGACGATTTGGTAAATTTCAAATCCATCTCTCCTGCTGGAGCGCGTGTTCTTGAAATTATTGGCGCTTGCCAGTGTAATATTATTATTTCTGGTGGTACGGGTTCGGGTAAAACAACTCTCCTAAATTGCTTGACCAGTTTTATTCACCCTGATGAGCGTATCATCACCTGTGAAGATTCTGCTGAATTGCAACTTCAACAGCCACATGTTGTGCGTCTTGAAACACGTCCTCCCAATCTTGAGGGCAAGGGTAAAATCACCATGACTGATTTGGTGAAAAACTGTCTTCGTATGCGACCTGAACGCATTATCGTGGGTGAGGTGCGTGGCCCTGAAGCGTTTGATTTGCTCCAAGCGATGAACACGGGTCACGATGGCTCAATGGGTACGCTTCACGCTAACTCACCGCGCGAAGCTTTGTCGCGTATCGAATCAATGATTACAATGGGCGGCTTTTCTCTGCCTGCTAAAACAATCCGCGAGATGATTACTGGCTCTGTTGATATTATTGTGCAGGCGACACGTTTGCGAGATGGTTCCCGCCGCATCACTCATATTACCGAGGTTATCGGTATGGAAGGCGATGTTATCGTGACGCAGGATTTGCTTGTATATGAAATGGACGGCGAAGACGCGAACGGCAAAATCATCGGTGAACACAAATCAACAGGTATTGCGCGCCCCGTCTTTTGGGACCGTGCCCGTTATTTCAATCTTGAAAAAGAACTTGCCCAAGCTCTGGACGAAGCTGGTACATAGAGATGGATGAATCCCTCATATTACCCGGCGCGCTAGCTTTAATGGTTGTCTTGATTGGCCTCATGTTTGTCGGCAGCGAGGATAAGAGTAAGAAGCGCGTCGCTGCGATCGGCACAACTAGGACTGGTCCAAATAAAGGCTTGTTTAGCTTTCTTAAAGCAGATGAAGGCGGCAATCGCCGTAAGCAGATTGAAGAGTCCCTCGGAAAACTTGAAGAAGCACAAAAAGACAAAAAGAAAAAACAAAAGTCACTTTCAGCTAGATTAATCCAAGCGAATTGGTCGATGAAGGCTCAGACCTTTATTATTATTTCTATATGTCTAGCGCTCGTTGCGGGCGGCTTACCGTTTTTAATGGGTCAAGATTGGAAGCTCTGCTTAGGCTTGGCGGTTGCGCTTGGTTTTGGTCTCCCGCGTTGGTTCCTCGGCTGGAGAATTGCGGCGCGCCAGAAGAAATTTACAAACCACTTTGCTGATGCCATGGAAATTATTGTCCGCGGTGTGCGAACAGGTTTGCCGCTTGGTGATTGCCTCAAAATTATCGCCCATGAAAGCCCAGAACCCATTCGTTCTGAATTCCAACTCGTTGTAGAAGGCGAGTCTGTCGGTGTGCCGATTGAAGTCTGCCTTGAGCGCATGCATGAACGTATCCCATTATCCGAGGTAAAGTTTTTCGCGACGGTGCTCAATATTCAGCGTTCAACGGGTGGTAACCTCGGCGAAAGTCTCGCTAACCTCGCCAATGTGCTGCGGGGCCGCAAAGTCCTGCGTCAGAAAGTTAAAGCCCTTGCGGCTGAAGCAAAGATGTCAGCAGGTATTATTGCGGCGCTTCCACCTATCCTCATGGGCCTTATCACGGTCGCTTCACCCGATTACATGACAGAACTTTACACGACACCGCGTGGTCACAAAAACCTTATGATAGGGGCTTGTATGATGATCACAGGTACGATCGTGATGAAAAAAATGATTAACTTTAAGGTTTAAGGCGGAGATTATGAATCCAGAATCCGCAGAATTTTTCCAAACCTTCCTCTATGGGATTGTGAGCGTCTCCGTAATGGCCACAATCTATATGATTGTGTCACCCTTGCTTGAAGGTGATAAACTAAAAAAGCGTATGGGGTCAGTCGCCGACGCGCGCGAAGGTATGCGTAAAGCGCGCATGGAGGGACTCAATAAAGAGCAGGGTCTGCGCAATGGCAATAAAGGCTTTGTTAAAAATGCGGTGGATGGATTGAGCCTTGAGAAACTTCTCGAAGCCACAGATCTGCGCGATAAACTTGCCCAAGCGGGCTTGCGCGGTCAACGCCCGATGTACACATTCTATTTTGCGCGACTAATCCTTCCACTTATTTTTTTACTGCTCGGTCTCATTTTCCTTGTAGGCCTAAACGTACTGGGTCAAGAAATGATATCGCGTGTTGGTTATACAATTGGCGGCGTGGCATTTGGTTACTACGCGCCAGCGATTTATCTCAAAAACAAAGCAGGTAAGCGCTTAAAATCGATCATGCCTGTCTTCCCAGATGCGCTTGATTTGCTCCTCATCTGTGTTGAATCAGGTATGTCGGTTGAGCTTGCTTTTGGTCGTGTGGCGTCTGAAATGGCGGATAGCTCTGTGGAACTTGCCGAAGAGTTTTCTCTAACGACGGCTGAGCTTTCCTATCTTCAAAGTCGTCGCCAAGCGTTTGAGAATCTCGCGCGCCGCAATAACCACCCGGGTATTAAATCCGTCTCAACCGCCCTCGTGCAGGCTGAGCGTTATGGTACGCCGCTCGGTGATACGCTCCGCACACTCGCGAGTGAAAACCGCCAGATGCGTGTGCTTGAAGCTGAGAAAAAAGCGGGGGCTTTGCCAGCCAAGTTGACCGTCCCCATGATCTTATTCTTCCTGCCCGTTATTTTTATCGTCATCCTGACGCCAGCGGCTCTTCGTATCGGAAATGCTTTCTAAAAAAACGTAAATTTAAACTATTGAGCAAATAAAAAAGCCCCGTCAAAGCGGGGCATTTTTATGCGTGTGTGTAAGGTAGAGCATGGCTAGCGCCGACGCGCGGGCCTGCGTCTTTGCGGGGCTTGCTGAGGGCCAGCCTGCTGTGGATTATATGCGCCTGCGGGATATTGCGGCGTGCCGTAACCTTGTGGTGCGTAGCCCTGAGGCGCGCCGGTTGGGGCCATCTGTTGTCCGCTATAGCCCTGCTGGGAATAGCCTTGCTGAGAATAACCTTGTGGTGTGCCCATTTGAGGCCCCGTCGGCGCACCGCCTCCGTTCTGCACAAGCACGGAGGAGCGCGGCACATCTTGGCCTATGGGTACCGTGGCCGTTCGGCCACCGCCTTGACGCGCGGCCATGCGCGCCGCGTCCATGGCAGAGCGAGGCGCGCCATTGCCAACGCTGAAGTTTTGACCATTGCTAAGCTGACCCTGCGTGACTTGGTTTTGACGTCCATAAACAGGGGCGCGCTGACCTTGCGGCGCAAATGGGCTTTGGGAGGATTGCGTCTGTACGCCTGGGCCTTGCACCGATGCGCGCGACCAAGTCGGGTGTTGCGCGGATTGTGATGGGGGGCGCTGTTGTCTTTGGCTAGTTTGACGAGGCCGCACAGGCGCTTGAGCTTCCGCCATTTGCGAGGTCGGCTTACCCTGCAATTGCAAAACTAAATCAAGATTTTGGGCCACGCCTGAGCCTGCTCCAGGTTGCGCCGCCGCGCGGCGTAACCATTTCTCTGCCGTCGCCGCATCACCTTCAAGGGCAAAGCTCAGCCCCATATTTGCGAGCACATTCGGGTCATTTGGCGTAATCTGTAGCGCGCGATCATAATGGCGGCGTGCGTCGGCATAACGTTCTTGTTGATCAAGCGCGGCGCCCATCAAGGACCAGAGCCGGCCATAGGCAGGCGTAGAGCGCAGACCCTCTTGCAAAGGCTTCATCGCTTCCGTTCCCCGTTCATCTGCAATCAGCGAGGCTGCATATTCGGCAAGCAAATAAGGGTCACGCGGATGCATTTGACGCGCCATCTGGGCAATATCGACGGCTTGGCTGGCATTGCCCATGCGGCGCACAGCAGAGGTGAGTTTAATCGCCGCCTCAAGATCGGCGGGATTAAGCTGCGCCTCGCGCGACCAAAATGTCGCCTGCGCGAGCGTGTTCTGTGTTTCAATATTGTCGCGCGCTGTGCGGCTCGCAGGCTGATATTGGCCGCCATCTAATCTATCGACGATAGACTGTTCTTTTTCCGAATAGCCCTGCGCGACCATACATCCGCTAAGCAGAGAGGTGGCGGCAATAAGAGAAATGGCAAGACGCATGGCTTGGCTCCAACTCAAGTTTACATATAGTCTCTGTTCTCGGCTGTGTCGCGCTAAGAAAGGGTTAACAAACGTAAACGAATACAGTTAATTGTTTGTAACGCAGGCCCATTTGTAGCTTGCGCCGCTCTCAAACTGACCTATCGTAACAACCGTATTTACCAATATAACTTTTGGATGTTCAGGACTTGATATGACGTGTTTTACAATGACTGCGAATGCGGCAACGCCGATTGATGTCTGCCGCCCAGAGGGTTGGGAGAAAATCCGTGACGGCCTTACACCCGCGCAGCAAACATTTGCAAAAGCCCGCAAATTTGACGGCGGGAAGGGGCAGCGCTTACGTCTACCCTCAGAGGACGGATCAATTGAGTGTGTGCTATACGGCGTAGGTCCGACTGACGGCGACGTATTAGGCGCTATTCGTATGGGGGGGCTCTCAAGCTTTTTAACAGGGAGTCATTCTGAAAGCCCTTATAAAATTCGTACACTCCCTGAGGATTGGTCATTGCGCCAAGCGGCAATTGGTTGGGGTCTGGGGGCGTATAAGTTTGACCTTTACCTTGCTGACAAACATGTGCCGCCTGTTCTTCAGTTAGAGGATACAGAGACCGCAGACGAGATTATCGCGATTGTGGAGTCTACGGCCTTGGGGCGTGACCTCATCAATACACCAGCTGGCGATATGGGCCCTGAGGCACTGCACCAAGCAGCGACTGACCTCGCGGCGAAATATGACGCCAATTTGCGCGACACTGTCGGGCCAGAACTTCTGGCAAAGAACTTTCCGATGATACACGCCGTGGGCCGCGCTGCTCACGAAGCTCCGCGTCTTGTCGAGATTGAATGGGGCGACCCGAGCCATCCCCGTTTGGCGATTATCGGCAAGGGTATCACGTTCGACACAGGCGGGGTGAACATTAAAAGCGCAAGCGGTGCGCGCATTATGAAAAAAGATATGGGCGGTGCGGCTCATGCCTTGGCGCTCTCGTCTATGATTATGGCGACAGGTTTGCCCGTACGTCTGCACTGCCTCATCGCGGTGGCAGAAAATGCCATTTCGGCCAATGCCTACCGCCCAGGTGATATCCTCAGTTCGCGCGAAGGCTTAACCGTTGAGATTGATAATACAGATGCCGAAGGACGCCTTGTTCTTGGTGACGCCCTTTGTCGGGCCGCCGAAGACGAGCCTGTCTTGATGATTGATTTTGCGACCCTTACAGGGGCGGCGCGCGTGGCGCTCGGCCCTACCTTGCCGCCGTTCTTCTCAAATCGCGAAAGCCCCGTGCAAACGCTTCTTGATGCAACAACTGATGAGCATGACCCCGTGTGGCGTATGCCGCTATGGCAGCCCTATAACTCTATGCTGAACTCACCGATTGCAGATATGAAAAACGCAGGCGGCAGTTTTGCGGGCTCGGTCACAGCGGCACTATTTCTAGAGCGGTTCGTGAAAGGGCGTCCGTGGATGCATCTTGATGTCTATGGTTGGAACCCAAGCTCGAGCGCGGCCCACCCCGCGGGCGGCGATATGTTCGCACTGCGCGGGATTTACCGTTGGCTAAAAGCGGGCGGTCTGAACGGGGACTTCTCGACTTAGGGGCTTGTCAATATAGCGGTTAAGCCGTCCTGTCAGAGCGACATAGCTTAACCCCGTCAGGACAAGCGCGATTGGCAGCGCCACGATAGGCAATGTCGTTGACGTTAGCTCTGGATAGGCATGCAACACAACTTGCGTCGTGGGCCACATGGTCAGGTAAAGACCGACAGCCAGATGAGGCCAGTTTGCTAACCATGCTAAGGAACGCTCTGTTGAACTCGCTGCGAGCCACGCGCCGTAAGCCAGTGACAGCGTCAGTGAAATCTCAATAACTGTTGTCCAGGGCATGAAGGCATAGTTTAGTCCCGCAAAAGTGAATAGCGAAAGCGCAGTGATTACCCCCGCCCATCGTGCCCTCGGGAGGTGAGCACGATATGCCCAGACCGCCATGCCGAGTAGGAAAATATACCCAAGCCGCATCCCGACAAGTGGCGTCCGCAAAAATTCAAGCCCTTGCTTGGCCGCGATATAGGCGGTTATGCCATAAGCTATCATCGAAATTACGCTGCCAATCAGCACGACCTTTGGTTTGAGTAAACTCTCAAATCGCGCGGCGATGATAACGCAAATATGCAAAATGAGGCCCCATCTGAGCGTCCAAATTGCACCTTGAATGAGGCACATATAAATCGCGTCATCTAGCAGTCCTGGCAAAACACGTCCTGGATCGAGACAGGTGACGGTGAGGAAAAAATACTTACCGAGCGCGAGATAATCTTGTGGCGTCGAGAGCGGTTTGCCGAGCAGGGGATAAATCACAAGCACGGTCGTAAGTGTCACGGCTAATAAAAGCGGGAAGACGCGCCAGATCCGACTTTTCAGATAATTCATTCCGCGGCGCCCATTGGTTATACTCTTATAGGCCAGTAACCCTGAGAAAAAGAAGAGAATTTGTATGCCAAGCCAGCTTGGTTCGTAACCAAAAATCTCGAAAATTTCGTGTCCATCTCGCCCGATTGGCATGGTTGAGGCATAGCCGAGCGCCATGGCGAGCACGACAAAAAACCGCACGGCATTCAAACGTGGCAAGATGCTATCTTGGTCAAGATATGGGTAATCTGTCGTCATTTCGCTCCAGCATGTGCAATTCGCACACCAGATTCATAAGATAGAAAGGTTAAAATTTCTTGCAAAAAGAGTCGCTTAGCGCGGGATGGGGCGCTCAGACATGTACAGCCCTTGACCGATGAATCCTCTCTATGCGATTCTATGTCAATCAACTGATTTGTTATCAAGATGACCAAAGGAAAGAGCGCTATTTTGGCCCACTGCCGTCCGCATTATTCACACACAAAGTCGAGATTGCCCGACGCGGCGACTGTTTCAACTGCGCCTATGAATAATCGTGACGCCCTTTCACTTTGGCACCGCGTAACGCTTGAAAGTGTCGCTTCTGACGGGCCAGATTTATCTACGCGCCAACTCGCGCTTTTGACAACGGTTTACCTTGAGCCTGGTCCGCATACAGTGCGTTCACTGGCTGATCGTCTATGCGTGACAAAAGCTGTCATTTCACGCGCGCTCGATACGCTCGCCGGCTACAGCTTTGTGCAACGTCGCCCCGATCCGCGTGACAAGCGTTCTGTAGTAATTGTTCGCACAGCGGCAGGCTCAACCTTCCTCACGCGTTTTGCAGAAAGCATTCGCAGCGAAGTCAAATTGGGGCGGATTAACGCCGTCGCGGCTTAGTGGAACTCACCGTCTGCGCGGCGCAATGCTGGCTCATGCGCGAGCCGAAAAAATCATCTGCGAAAGAAACAGAGCTTCTATTTGGGCATAAATTTCAGTGCGAAAAAATAGAAAAAAATTGGGCCTATGGTCAGGCGCTCTCGCCCCTCGGCCAAGACGTTAAAGGCTATAAAGGTTGGGTGAAACGCAAGGTTTTTCAAGATAATGAGGCTGAGGCCACCCACCACATCCATGCCCTGAAAGCGCCTGTCTTTAGCAAAGCCGATATCAAATCACGGGTCGACCATATTTTATGTTTGGGCGCGCTCGTCCGCGCCTCAGCTAAAGATGATAAATTCTATGAGCTTACTAGAGGTGGGTTTATTCACGCCAAACATATATTGACGCTTGGAAATTATCCCACTGATGATTTCGTCAGCGTTGCTGAGGCTCATCTCGGCCTCCCTTATATATGGGGCGGGATAAGTACGAACGGGCTTGATTGCTCTGGCCTTGTGCTAAGTTCGCTGCGCGCAGTGGGACGCGATTGTCTGCGGGACGCTGGGCCACAGGAGCAAAGCTTGGGCGAAGTTTTGGCGAAACGCGATAATTTGCGGCGTGGTGACTTGATATTCTGGCCAGGTCACGTTGGAATCATGAGTGATGAGGCAACACTCTTGCACGCTAATGCATTTCATATGTGTGTCGCGCAAGAGCCCCTTGATGAGGCCGTCGTCCGCATAGGTAAACCGCGCACAATAAAGCGCTTGCCCAAACCTATGTCATAAAAAGCCTCCACAAGGGAGAATGGTTTAACTTAAATTAGAGCTGTTCTTACTCTTCAGATGTTTCCGCTGTCTCTGGCTGTACGTCTTCCATAGGGGCATCGTCCAATGGGTTTGGAGGCGCGTCAACGATGAGCGTATCGTCTTGTGGTACAGTGACCTCTTCCGTGTCCATTTCAGATGCCGCGGCAGGTTCAGGCCTTGCGACAGGATTACTTGATGCCACACGCAGATATTCAATGACGGCTGCGCGGTCTTTCTCTTTTTTAAGCCCAACAAAATTCATGGCTGTGCCGGAAATATATTTCGATGGACGCTCAAGATAAGAATCAAGTTCTTCAAAATTCCATACTACGCCTGAACTTTTCATAGCGCTTGAATAACCAAACCCTGCATGTTGACCGGCAGGTGCCCCGACAACATTCCAAAGGTTCGGGCCTGTACCGTTGTTGCCGCCCTCTTCTGCATTATGGCACGACGTGCATTTCTTAAACACTTTTGCGCCGCGCTCTGCGTCCATCTCAGCAATCCAAGTCGGTTGAGGGAAGGGTAGTTCAATCTCTTCGACAGGGCCAGCGGCTTCGGGAATTTCCAATGCGTAAGCGGGCTTGGCAGGGGCCTCAACGTGGATGACTGCATGGGCAAGCTCTTTAATGCCCATATAGCCAAGCGCAGTCGCGAGCACAGCTGCAGCAATTTTGTTAAAGCCAAGTTCATCCATGACGCAGGTCCTAATTATAGCGGTCTATGATGCGCCCCTTTTATAAATTCGGGGGAGAAATGCAAATCTAAAAGGCGGTTTTCAGAGATTTCTAGCGCTAAAACGCTTGCGGTCAATGGTCGCAAAGGGCAAATCAGAGTGCTATGAGCGCCCTTATCATTATTCCAGCCCGTATGGCCTCGACTCGCTTGCCTGGAAAGCCTCTGGCCGACATCGCGGGAGAGCCCATGATTGTGCATGTTTGGCGCGCGGCTACGTCTGCTAATGTCGGCCCTGTTGTTGTGGCGTGTGCTGAAAATGAAATAATGGACGTGGTCAATGCAGCAGGGGGAGAGGCGGTTTTAACCGATCCTGAGCTACCATCAGGATCAGACCGCGTCCGCCAAGCCGCTGATATTTTTGATCCTGACAACGCGTATGACATCGTGGTCAATGTGCAGGGCGATAT
>CALLME010000053.1 GCA_938007945.1 uncultured Caulobacterales bacterium | reverse complement strand
TAAAATCGGTGCTCAGTCTATTGGTGCAAAAATTCGCGCGGTTATGGTCGGGACGTTAATCGGCCTGCTCGTCATCGGATTTGCCATTTGGGGCATTAATGACGTCTTTAGTCCAACGTCTAAAAATTCAATCGCGACAATCGGGAAGTCTGAGATTTCTGGCGACGAATTTGAGACGGCATTCCGTCGGGAACTTGAGAATATGTCACGCGAAAGCGGTCAAATGCTGTCCCACGCCGAAGCCTATCAGCAAGGCGTGCACTCGCGCGTTCTCGGCGGTTTAATTCAGCAGCAGGTTATCAATGTGGACGCTGATGATCTCGGCATAGGCGTGAACCGTTCGCTTGCACGTGAAGAAGTCTCGCAAATTCCTGTCTTTGTTGACGAATTAACTGGAAAATTTAGCGAGCAAAAATATCTTAGCGCGCTCGCCCAAAACCGCATCTCGCGCGCAGAATTTGAAAAAGACGTTGAACGTGATCTTCGTCGCGCTCAAACTGTGCCCGCCATTATTGACGGTGTTGAAGCGCCGAAAGCCTTTGCGGAACTTCGCTATAAATTCCTCACTGAGCAACGCAAAGCGAAAGTGCTGACCCTCTCACGCGACGCCGTCGCAGAGCCTGCAGAGCCAGATGAGGCTACACTCAAGAGTTTTATTGCAGAGCGCGAAGCCGCGTTTACCGCCCCTGAATATCGCCGCGTCACCATGATTCGGGTAGAAGACTTTGACCTCACGCCAGACATCACAGTTGAAGAAGATCAAATCAAAGCGGCTTTTGACTATAAAGTCGAACTCGGTGAGCTCGGCTCACCAGAGACCCGCGATGTGGTGCAGATTGTTGCCCCGACACAGGAGGCCGCCCAGAAAGCGGCTGAGCTTCTGAAAACAGATCAAGAGCCAACCGTTATTGCGTCTGGTCTCGGGTTAGAAATCGATAGTTATAGCGAAGCGTCTCAAGACGACATTGTCGATCCTGAAACGGCGAAGGCCGCATACGAACTTGGTGAGGGCGACGTTCGCACCCTGCTCGGCAGTCTTGGGCAGTGGTATGCCGTGAAAGTCACAAAAATCACATCCGCCGTCGTGCCAAATATCGACGAGATGAAAGACGAGTTGACCGATACACTGAAAAAGGAATTCGCTCAAGAAAAGCTCTATGACATCACCACAGAGATTGAGAACGCTATGGATGAAGGCGCAAATCTTGAAGAGATAGCCAAAACAACAGGACTCCCGCTTCAAAGTTTTGATTACATCGACCGCCTTGGCCAAACCCAAGACAATATCAAAATGGCGGGTGTTGCCCATCTTGTCGGCATCGGGGCTGATGAAATCCTTCTGACTGAAATTTTTACTAACGACCTTGGGTTTGAAACGGATTTGTTTGAGACAAGCACAGGCGGTTGGGCGGCAATACGCGTAGACGATATCATAGACAGCACAGTAAAGCCTTTTGACGAGGTCAAAGACCAAGCGACTGCTATGTGGAAAACGCTTCAAATTGATGAAGCCGTGAATGAGCTTATGCTTGACACAGCGGGTAAAGCGCAGACTGGGGTTTCACTCGAAGACCTAGCCGCAGAAATCGGCGAAGGCGCTAAACTTGAGGACGCTATTTTGGTCCGCTCTGCGCCGAATAATGACATCGGCCCAAGCGTCATGGTCGGCCTACTTAAAGCCGAGAAAGGCGAGATTGTTCGTGGACAAGGCGCAAAGCCCCTCACCCGTCAAATCGCGCAAGTCACAGATATTATTGCCAATGCTGACGGTCTCGCAGGTCAGTTTGCAGATGCTCTTCGCGAGCAAGCCAGCGTCGCTGTACGCTCTGATTTACAGCGTGCTTACCAAGACGCCGTAATTGCTAAAAACCCGCTTCAAGAGAATCCTGAGAAAATACGTTCGCTCCTTGGACTTGATAGCGACAGCTAATGTCGGGCGACACTCTACCAAATGCGTCTGACTTTGCGTCAGCTTACGCCTCTGGGACAGCGCAGCTCGTTTATCGCCGCGTGGTCAATGATATAGACACGCCAGTTTCTGCCTATATCAAAATTGCTTTAGGCCAACCTTACGCATTCCTATTTGAATCGGTGCAAGGCGGCGAGCAACGCGGACGCTACAGCTTTCTGGGCTTCTCCCCCGACCTCGTCTGGAGATGCCACGGCGACAGCAGTGAAATTGCGCGCGGTGCCGATATTGCGCGTAAAGATTTTGCGCCGCTGGACGGAAAACCGCTCGATACACTGCGAGCCGTTCAAACCGAGTCAGCCTTTGACCTGCCAGAAGATATACCGCCTATGGCGGCTGGGTTATTTGGCTATCTCGGCTATGACATGATAAGGCAAGTCGAGACTTTACCTCACGTCAATGCGGATCCCATCGGCACGCCTGACGCCATCATGGTACGGCCAACGATTGTCGCGATTTTCGATTTGATAGCCCAAGAAGTCATTCTCGCAACAGCGGTTTATCGAAGCGATGATAGAGCCGAAACGGCCTACACAGATGCCCTCACCCGCCTTGATAAAGTCGAGCAAGAGATGGCCCAGCCAACAACATCGCTCGCCGTCAGTTCACAAAACACGCCAACCCTGACCCCCACCTTGGGAACATCTGAAGCCGAGTTTACAACACGCGTCAAAACGGCCAAAGATTACATCCTGGCAGGTGATGTGTTTCAAGTTGTTATCGGGCAACGCCTTAGCTCGCCTATGCCCGCTTCGCCGCTTGCATTTTACCGGGCGCTACGACGCATGAACCCTTCTCCATTCCTATATTTTCTAGATTTTGATGATCATTCAATTGTGGGTTCTAGTCCAGAAATCCTTGTCCGCTCACGCGACGGTATCGTGACAGTCCGCCCTATTGCGGGCACACGACCACGCGGAAAAACTAAGTCTGAGGATATTGCGCACGAGCATGACCTGCTCGCAGATCCCAAAGAGTGTGCCGAACATCTCATGCTTCTAGATCTCGGTCGCAATGATGTTGGCCGCGTCGCCAAACCCGGTACAGTCACCGTCACCGAACGCTTCACCATTGAGCGCTACAGCCATGTTATGCATATCGTTTCTAACGTCGAAGGCGAGTTACTAGACGAACATGACGCACTTTCGGCCCTCTTTGCAGGCTTCCCCGCAGGCACAGTGTCTGGCGCACCCAAGGTTCGCGCGATGGAAATTATTGATGAGCTTGAGACAGAGAAACGGGGCATCTATGCGGGCGCGGTTGGCTACATATCCTGCGAAGGCGAAATGGATACAGCCATCGCGTTGCGCACCGCTATCATAAAAGACGGCAAACTTCATGTACGCGCAGGCGCAGGTATTGTTATGGACAGTGTTCCCAAGATGGAATTTGAAGAAACACTTCATAAATCAGCGGCGCTTTTTCGCGCGGCTGAACAATCCGTGCGATTTGAAACCGTCGCCAAACCGAATAGAAACAGCTAATGCTCCTCGTTATCGATAATTATGACAGCTTCACCTATAACCTTGTGCATTACGCGCAGGAGTTGGGGGCGAAAACACATGTTGTTCGTAACGACGATATCAGCGTAGAAGAGGCACTCGACATGGGCGCGAAAGCTGTGCTGCTCTCCCCAGGGCCTTGTACACCAAATGAGGCGGGCATCTGTCTCGACTTGATTAAAAATGCACCTGATGACTTGCCTATCCTTGGCATCTGCCTTGGCATGCAGTCTATGGGACAAGCCTTTGGCGGCAAAGTTATTCGCGCCAAGCAAATAATGCACGGTAAAGTCAGTCCGATTCATCACGATAATAGCGGACTTTTTAAAGGCTTAGACAATCCTTTTAATGCGACGCGCTATCATAGCTTGTCTGTGGAACGCGAAAGCCTGCCCGATTGCCTTGTCGCAAATGCATGGGTGGAGGACGGCGAGATTATGGGCATCCGCCACAACACAAAGCCCATCCACGGCCTGCAATTCCATCCCGAGTCTATCGCGTCCGAGAATGGACATGCGCTGATTGCGGCGTTTCTTGAAATCGCAGGGCTGAAATGAGTCTCTCGCCTGACATATTTAAAACGCTTGCAAGTGGCGAGCGCCTCAGCGCTGACGCCTTAGAAGGCGCGCTGACCACTATCCTCGCGGGCGAAAGCAATGACGCTCAAGTCGCCGCCCTGCTCTTGGGCCTTGAAGCCGTTGGCCTGACAGCAGATGAAATCCGCGT
>CALLME010000052.1 GCA_938007945.1 uncultured Caulobacterales bacterium | reverse complement strand
AATTTCAGCGACGGTTTTGCGCGGAATAATCACACCTGGCAGGCCGTCTGCGCCTTGTGGAATATCCATTTCGCAAAGCGCGAGGCGGTGACCGTCGGTCGCAACCGCGCGAAGCAAACCATTATGGGCGTGCATGTAAATACCGTTGAGATAATAACGCGTCTCTTCTGTGCTAATGGCAAATTTTGTCTTATCTATGAGGCGGCGAAGCTCTTTGGCAGGCAATGCAAAATTATGCGTAAAGCCGTCGGCTGTCATTTTCGGAAAGTCACCGGCCGGCAAAAGCGGGAGGGTAAAATGCGAGCGTCCTGCATCAACCTCGAGGCGGTCATCGGCGCCAATTTTGAGGCTGACTTGCGCGCCATCTGGGAGCTTACGCGCAATATCATAAAGCGTATGAGCGGGCGCCGTTATTTCACCAGGCGCGTCAACTTGCGCCTCTGTGTCTTCTGAAATTTCTATATCCAGATCTGTGGCCACAAATGTCAGCGTGCCGCCTTCGGCGCTCATCAGGACATTAGACAAAATCGGAATTGTATTGCGACGTTCAACAACATTTTGAACATGCCCCAAGGCTTTAAGCAAATTTGCCTTTTCGATGGACATTTTCATGGCGAAAACCCTATTTTTAGAGAGTGGAGCACAAAGCGTGGCCCCTAACGGAATCATTTCAATACAAGTTAATACATTTAGAGCCGATTACTAGGCTCTTACGCGAATTTGTTGTGGGAGTTTCGCGCGCCCAGACGCTAGCCTTGTGAAGACGCTAGCCTTGTGAAGACGCTAGCCTTGTGAAGACGTTAGCCTTGTGAAGACGTTAGCCTTGTGAAGACGCTAGCCTTGTGAAGACGCTAGCCTTGTGAAGACGCTAGCCTTGTGAATACCCTAGCCTTGTGACGACGCTAACCTTGTAAAGACGCTTCTAATGATTTCACGCGCTTATCTAGCTCGTTATCTTCCGCGCGGAGTTGATTGATACGTTTTACGGCATGCATGACCGTTGTGTGGTCACGTCCGCCAAAACGGCGCCCAATATCTGGTAGCGAGCGCTTGGTCAGTTTCTTACACAGATACATGGCAACTTGACGCGGACGAGCGATGTCACGCGCGCGACGCTTTGACGTCATATCATTATGGGTGATAGAAAACTCTTCGGCCACGGCGCGCTGAATTTTATCCACCGTCAGACGCATCCCTTTAGCATAGCGCGACTCCGACAGCGTTTCTTGAATGGTTTCAAGCGTTATGGGCGTCCCGAGCAATTCAGACTGCGCCACAACTTGGTTAAAGGCGCCTTCAAGATCGCGGGGGGTCGCATTGATACGCGCGGCCAAGTGATCACGCGCTGTCTTTGGAATTGTCAGCCCTGCATTATGACCCTCACGGCGATTGGCAATCAGGCGGTCTAGGATACGCAGGCGCAACTCATAATCCGCCGCCGCAATTTTACAGACGAGACCAGAAGAGAGATAGGATTTAAGGCGCGGAGAGGCTTTTTCAATCTCATCAGGATGACGATCTGCGGCAATCAAAACTTGACGGCCTTCGCTGACGAGCGAAATAAGCGTATGCAAAAGCTCTTCTTGGCTACCCGGTTTATCGGCGATGAAATGCGCGTCATCAATAATCAGGACATCGACATCTCTGAGCGAAGACTTAAATGCTTCAATCGCGTCGCGCCCGCCGCCCTTGCCTGCACTGCCGCGTACAGAGGTCACGAAAGCGTTCACAAAACGCTCGGAACTGATGAGCTTGACCGTACGCAGCGGATTGGCACTGACAACAGCATGGCGCACGGCATGTAAGAGATGCGTTTTCCCAATTCCGTTCGCGCCGTGCAAGACTACGGGGTTATAAAGCGGCGCGGTATGCTCAGAACTTGCTTGATTTTGAGAAATTTGACGCGCAACGGCAAAGGCAAATTCATTAGGCGTGCCCACGACAAAGTTCTCAAAGGTAAAGCGGTCTGAAGGTGTCTCGGCGCGCCGCGCGGGTTGCGTCGCAGCTTGTCCTGATTTTTGCAACGGTGCAAAAGCCGATGGATCGGGCGATTCAAAAGATGAGCGTGTTCTAAACGCTTTTGGTGCAGTGTCTTTTGCCGATGAAGATGTTTTTGTAGTTGCGGGTTTTGCAGAAGAGGCTGGGCCAGACGCTCTCTCACCCGCTGGGCGCGCGACCACAATCTGGCGCGCGGGCGCGACGACGTCATGCTTGGCCCAGAGCCGTTGCACATCGTCAAAATATTGGCTCTCAATTTTCGTCGCGATAAAGCGCGTCGGAGCACTGAGTGTAACAGAAAATTCACAGGCATCAGTGAGCTGCAGGCGGCCTGTCCAAGAGCGGTGCACATTCGGACCGAGCGCGTAAATGAGCTCGCGATTGACATCGCGCCACACCTTATGTGCTGAGGTCAGCGGCGCTTCACCTGTATAGAGGTCAGGGGCCGCATCAGTTCCTATTGCATCAAGTTGGACACGCTTTTTTGTCACTTATTTTTCCCCAAACGAGACCGGCGGGCAAAATAGCTATGCCCTTGTTTTAACACAAATATTTAATGGTTGCCTCGTCTTTTTCAGGCGTAGATACGCCCAAAAGAGACGGAAGGAAATCCCCTACTTGCCAGGCGATATGTGGGTAATCTTGAAGCCCCGCTCTACCTTGCAGAGCCTTTAAACCGTGTTAGCTCGCTAGCGTCAATATAGAAAAATTGCAAAAACGCATCTCTTTTCCATTGACTCAAAAAAAGGTAAAAACGACAAGAATTTAGCGCTCAAAAAAATGTTAGAAAACTTGCAGTTCTTTTAGTCCTAATCTTGGCCGCCTTATATCAAAGTCGCCCGCAAGACACGCCGCACAAACCCTGCCCGTGCAAGCTGTAAATTTCAGCCTTGCTTTCGACTCTGCGCTTAAAACCTCAGAAATTTTGACACAAAAAAACCGTAGGCGAGCTACGGTTTCAAAGCAGTTAAGTCAGGCCGCGAGCCGCCGCCAGCTTAATAATCTCTAGCCAAGCGCTTTGACACGCTTATTCAGACGCGAAATTTTACGCGCGGCTGTATTCTTGTGATAGACACCTTTACCGACCGCGCGCATGAGTGCTGGCTCTGCTGCGTTCACAGCTGCTGCTGCTGCCGCTTTATCACCTGATGTGATTGCATCTTCAGCTTTGCGAAGAAGACCACGCACGAAAGAGCGACGTGCACGGTTCACTTCTGTTTTACGGGCCATTTTGCGAACGGCTTTTTTGGCGGATGAAGTATTTGCCATATTATCCTCGGGTTTCCCTGAACCTCTATGCGGCCTTGGGACATAAATTATTAGGCGCTTTAACAGGCAAAGCGCGACTTAAGCGCGGCATATAGCTATATGATTTGCCCGCGTCAACCGCCTATTCGCCCCAGCTTACAGTAAGGCACAAGCCTCAATGACTACTTGTTTTTGAAATGCGGGGTGCGCTTCTCAACAAAGGCGCTCATGCCCTCTTTCTGATCCTCTGTCGTGAACATGCTTTGGAACAAGCGACGCTCAAATTTTAAGCCCTGCGCGAGCGGCATTTCGAACGCGGCGTTGAGCGTTTCTTTGGTCATCATGGCAATCGGTTGGCTTTGCGCCGCAATCTTAGAGGCCGCATCAAGGGCTGTTGGCATAAGCTCATCTTGCGGCACAACACGCGAGACGAGACCCGCGCGCTCGGCTTCATCCGCGTCCATCATGCGGCCCGTCAGGCACATATCCATGGCTTTGGATTTGCCAATGGCGCGCGTTAGCCGCTGCGTGCCACCAATCCCGGGCATCACGGCCAGATTAATCTCTGGCTGGCCAAATTTTGCTGTCTCTGAGGCGATGATGAAATCACACATCATGGCAAGCTCACACCCCCCTCCGAGCGCGTAGCCCGAGACGGCCGCAATGAGGGGCTTGCGAAATCGCGACGGCGCGTCGTGATAATTTGCAAAATCATCAGATTTATAAATGCTTATATAGTTGTTATCCTGCATCTCTTTGATGTCTGCACCCGCCGCGAAGGCTTTCTCGCTGCCCGTCAAAATAACGCAACCAATAGAGCTGTCGTCTTGCGCCGTGGAAAGCGCATGCGCGATCTCTTTCATCATAGGTGTGCAGAGCGCGTTCAGTGCCTTTGGGCGGTCCAAACGTATCGTTTTCACCGCGCCCTCTTGTGTCACTTCAATCATATCGTATTTCATGGCGTCTCTCTTTGCCCTTAAGTCTAAGCGCGTCCTTTATCAGACCTGCCCAAGCGCTGACTAGGGTTTTCTTACTTTTGACAAGCCTTGCAATAAAAGCTCGAACGGCCTGATTGCACAATCCGCGTGAGCGGCTTTTCGCAAGTGACACAAGGCGCGCCTTCACGGCCGTAAACATCAAAGCTATGTTGGAAATAGCCGAGCGCGCCGTCCGCCGACGCAAAATCACGTAGCGAGCTTCCGCCCGCCGCAATGGCGCGCTCGAGCACGTCTTTAATATGACCCACTAAAAACTCAGTCTCGGCGACCGTCAGCCGCCCTGCCGCGCGAGTGGGGCGTATGCCCGCCTTAAACAAGGCTTCGCAGACATATATATTGCCAAGCCCCGCCACGACATGTTGATCAAGTAGCGCCGCTTTAATCTTGCTCTTCTTACCTTTAAGCGCGGCGCGAAGGGCAGGCGCGTTAAAGCTATTACCGAGCGGTTCAGGGCCTAGCCCGTCGAGACGATACGGTTCGCCCGCCCCCACCATTTCCATAAAGCCAAATCGGCGCGGGTCATTGAACGTAATGACCGCGCCGTTGTCCATCGTAAAAATCGCGTGAACATGTTTAGGGTTCGTCGCTTGGGCGTGAGTGAACACCCCAGGCGTTTGCGAGCTATCTACCATAATCGTAAAGCGCCCCGACATACCCAAATGCATAAACAACCGCTCCCCGCTTGAGAGGTCGGCTTGTAAAAACTTGG
>CALLME010000051.1 GCA_938007945.1 uncultured Caulobacterales bacterium | reverse complement strand
GTCGCAGTCATGGCGTCATGACCAAAGAACGGCACGGCTAGGCCTTCATTAAATTTTTGATCGTTGAGAAGTGCGACACTCTCGTGATTACCCAAAGCGCGTAGCAGAACTCGTCCGCCTGCATGGGTCGATTTTTGCACTAAGAATTTTGTGCCATAAGCCTCGCGTTGCGCGCGCACTCGTTGGTCAAGATAGGGATTATTTATTTTGCGGTAAGTTATACGCACGGGCAAGCCAGATTGCGTCAGCGCGGCGGCCATGACTTCCCAATTGGCGAAATGTCCCGTCACAATGACGGCAGCGGTTTTAGTCTTAATCAGCTTTTGCAAATACTCATGGCCGATGACTTTGACGCGGCTGTCATCTGCGTAGACTTTGACGCGTGCCATGATAGGAAATTCGGCGAAAGTCCGTCCTATATTATCCCAGGCTTTCAGGGCGAGCACTTGTTTTTCATTTTCTGAAAGCTCGGGAAAAGCGAGACCTAGTCCTGTCATGATGATTTTATGCTTGGAGGTGCGCGGCCCGATTTTTCGCAAGAGCCACCCGCCAATGCTAGAAACGCGCTCAAATGAAAACGGCTTTAGAGCAAAGCAAACCGCGTCATAGGCGAACGCTTCGCTGCGCCACCCTATTTTTTTTAATAGGCTCGAAGTGCTCATTTTGACGCCGCTGCCACAATGGGATGGAGCAATCTTCGCAAAGTTAATTCATCTTCAAATACCACTGACACAGGCCAAGGTGTGACGCCTTTGCGGTAGCCTTTGGGCAGGCGAACATAATCTTTTTCCGTCGTAATTAATCCTGCGCCATATTCCGACGCCATGAGGAAGAGGCTCTCAATATCTTCGTCTTTATATTTGTAATGATCGGCATAAGGCACGCTGTCGATGACGTCCCCGCCAGCCGCTTTGAGCGAGTTAAAAAACTTCTCTGGCCGTCCAATACCGGCAAAGTCAAAGAGCTTCCCGCGCGGCGGCGGTGCGGCGGGCGCGAGATAAGCGGGGATAACAATCTGGCCCTTGAGCTGCTCGGCGAGTTTTTCGCTAATTTTATATTCAGGCGCGGGCTTCATTAAAATGACCGCATCAGCGCGGGTAAGGGCCGCACCCAAATCCTCACGCAATGGGCCTGCGGGAAAGACGCAGCCATTACCAAATCCCGTTTCGCCGTCGACGACGAGGAGCGAGAGTGTCTTCTTCACGAGCGGATTTTGATGGCCGTCATCCATAATTAGGACACGCGCGCCGTAACTCGCGGCCGTACGCGCGCCGTCATCACGCGCTGCGCTGACCCAGACGGGGGCGTGGCGCGCGAGCAAGAGTGGCTCATCGCCAATATCGGCGGCGCTATGTTTGGGATGCACGACCACAGGGCCTTTTTCTCTGCCGCCATAACCTCGCGTGAGGCCCACCGCGCCAATACCAAGGCGTTGAAAACTGCGCAGCAGATATATGGCAACGGGTGTTTTACCTGTCCCGCCAAGCGTCGCATTGCCCACGCAGATAACGGGAATGCCCACATTAAGCGGCTCTGTCGTTTCAATACGGCGTCGCACGAAATAATTATAAATCCAACCGAGCGGAGAGAGCAGTTTGCCGCGCAAGTCGGCTTTGCCATCCTCAGGTGTCCAAAAAGCAGGCGGTCTCATGACGCACTCGTGTGTGGCAGCAGAGGCTGTAATTCGTCCCAGACATAGGTGAGCACATCGTCGCGACTTTCCGCATAACGTCGCGCTTTTTCTTGGAGGTTTTCCAAGGCGTCTTGATCGGAGAAAAGCGCAGTAATCTCTTTGCCTATGATTTCTGGCGAGAGCACGCGCCGCGCTGCGCCAAAGCTGAACATGGCGTTATAAGTCTCAGAAAAACTCGCAATGTTCCCACCCGTCAATACGGCAGACCCTAGCCGTGCTGGCTCGAGGGGATTGTGCCCCGTAAGTCCTTTAACAAGTGAGCCGCAAACAAATGTCAGTGCCGCAAGCCGAAAAGCGAGGCCCATTTCGCCAATTGTATCAAACAAATAAACTTGGTTTTTTTTGTTCGGCGTTTGGCCTTTACTTCGCACCGAAGATGTAAATTTACACGAATTAATTAAGGCCAAAATATCGTCACGGCGTTCGGGATGGCGTGGCGCGAGGATGAGTAATGCGTTAGGATGGATGGACAATATATGCTCATGAGCTCGTAGAATTAGTTCGTCTTCACCCATATGCGTGCTTGCGGCGCACCATATGGGCCGACCCGCAAGGGATTGTTGTAACGTCCGTAAATCTTCCGCATTCGCAGGCAAGGTTTCGCCTGCGTTTTTGAGATTTCCCGTTGCGGAAATATCGCGTCCTGTGAACCACCCCAAGCTATCACCCGTCCGCTTATCAGCGGCGAGGATGAGGTCAAATTTTGAAAAGACGGCTTTGGCACTGGCCTCGCGCTTGGCCCAGCCTTTTAAAGAGTTCTCGCTCATACGGGCATTAATAAGCGCCATTTTTACGCCGCGTGATTTCGCCTCAGTAATCATATTGGGCCAGATTTCAGACTCC
>CALLME010000050.1 GCA_938007945.1 uncultured Caulobacterales bacterium | reverse complement strand
GCGCAGATAATCCACGCCGAACCCACCGTCCAGACTGTCATCACCCGCGTCACCGCGCAGAAGGTCATTCCCGTCACCGCCGTTTATCGTATCATTGCCCGCACCTGCATTGACAATGTCATTACCGCCAAGCGCGTTGATTGTGTCCGCCACAGCTGAGCCTATAATCACGTCATTAAAGTCTGTCGCCGTAATCGTTTCAGCCGCAAGCTGTTCCGTAGCACCGATATCAACCGTGCCGTTCACACGCACACCGCGCCCATCAATGGGGAGAGCCTCTGATGTGTTTCCGTCCTCGTCAATGTCGTAAATATCAGTTGGCAAGGCTGCATTTGAGCCTGCATCAACAAGCGGACTTAATGAGCTATAACCATGCGTCAGCGTAGTCGCGCCGCGGTCAAATAAAGCCGTGAGACCCGCATTTCCACCATTACTCGTGTTGCCACCATTGTCAAAATCGAGAACAACACTCACGTCAAAGAAGCTATTTGTTGCGATAAGGTCGCCCGCTTGCACCGCGTTATTTCCGCTACCGCCTGTGTTATTAGCAATGACTGTATTGGTCACATTGACACTTGCGACGCCGTCAACGCCGCCCGCAACGGCCCCTGTATTATCTGCAATTGTGCTATTGACCAAATTTACATTACCAGCGGCAGACGCAATTCCGCCTGTGCCAGACGTGCCGTTATTACCCCAGACGATGGTATTGAGCAAAGTCAGCATACCGCCATCATTGGAAATCCCGCCTGCGAGTGTCCCGTCATTTTCAGTAATCAACGCATTAACAATTGTGGTATCTGTGTTCAGAGCATAAATAGCGCCCGCATTTCCTGAGCTATCAGACCCGCGGAATGTGCTATCCATAACAAAGAGCGACGCTGCATTATTTGTAGTAATCGCACCGTCTGCATTTACGAGATTGAGGCTAAGGAGGCGGGCATCTGTATTGACGCCACTCATGTCAAAGAGAGAGACTGAGCCGTTCCCTGACACCGTGATATCAGCCGCATTATCGCCGTCTACATCACCATCAATTGTGATGTCTTGCGTGACATTTAGAACAGAGCCGAGCGTAATAGTGCCGCCAGATAGGCCCGCGTCAAATGTAATTATCTCCAGCGCCTCACCGTTATTGGCGCCCTCTACGGCTTCGCGTAGAGACAGAAGGCCGTCACCTGCATCTACCACGTCGCTAAGCGTTGTCACGACAAGGGTTTCAGCCTCATCAGTTATGCTGACATTGAGCGTAGCCGAGAGGAGATTATTGCTACTCGCCCCGCTATCGGCTTGCACCACAATTGTGAAATTCGACGCGCCCGCCTCAATATCAATCGCGCTCGCATCGGCAAGCGTGATAACGCCTGTCGCACTATCGATTGCAAATGCACCAGATTCATTTCCAGAAACAAAACTATAGCTCATGCCCGCATCTGTTGCGCCGCCGAGACCATCATTGGCATCCACGTCTATAAGAACAGTTGAGATCGCTGTGAGCTCAGAGAGCGTAAAGTCTTCGGTATTGTCAGACAGAACGCCTTCAAATTCAGGGCCGAAATACTCAACCGCGCCAATATCAAGCGTGCCTAGAACACGTGCATTCCCGTTCGCGTCGAGCGGGAGTGTCTCATCGACATCGCCGTCACCATCAATATCTTGCGCGTCAGTTGGCAAGAGTGATTGATTACCCACATTATGCGCCGCGCCGCCCGCAAGGAGAGAGACCGTCTGAACGGGTCCGCCATTATCTGCAAGGAGGCCGCCGCCATTGGCCGCCAAATTGGCAAATATGTTGGCCGCGCTTCCACCAATCAAAGAGTTTGACGAGGCGAAATTGCCCGAAATATCACTGCCACTGCCATTCGCAGAGTTACCCGAAACAATCGTGTTATCGACTTGCTCTGACGAACTTTGGAAGCGTATCCCGCCACCATTATCTCCAGACTCATTACCCGTGATTGTTGAGCTATCAATGACGACATCTGAGTTTGTCGTGTAAATTCCACCACCGTCATCTACCGCGCTATTAGCCGCTACCGTCGTGTTGACAAGTGTGAGGTTTTCACCATTTTCAACATTTGAGACAAAAATTGCGCCGCCGTCATCGCCGGCCGTGTTTGCTGATAAGGTCACGGTATTAAGCGTCAACTGGCCAGCACTATGAATGCCGCCGCCGTCGCCTGTTGCAGAGTTACCGCTGATTGTTGTGTTCAAAATTTCGACAGAGCCTTCAGACCAAATCGCACCGCCCACCGTGGCGCTACTTGCCGTAATCGCGCCATCTGCAAACGCCAATGCGCTGCCATCGGTCACATATATGACCCCGCCAGAGCCGGCATTACCACCCGTGAGGTGCAGACCGCTTATGTCAGTATTATCAGCCGTTAGTGTAAAGATACGGCTTTGCATGTTTGCGTCAATTGTGATGTCAGCCGTGCCGTTCCCGTCAATATCACCGTCGATAGTAAGGTCGCGGGATATGTCTAAGTCAGTGCCCGAGAGCGTGATTGTGCCCCCTGAGAGAGCCGCGTCAAAGACAATGGTATCTTGCGCGGGCCCTTGCTCCGCAGCTGTAATCGCTTCGCGCAAAGACGTCAGCCCGTCATTCGCGTCAACAACATCAAGAAGCGTGTCGACAATATATGTCTCTGGAAAGTCGACAATTGCAATGTTCAGACGCGCCGCAGACGATGCATTAGAAACGCCGCCATTATCGGCAACCACAAAGACGATAAATTCACCATTTGTATTGGCAAAGTTAAGGTCGTCTGCATCGTTGACAGTCACGACACCCGCACTGTCAATGGCTAGGCCTAAATTGCCGTCCCCGTCACCATCTGGGTTATTGCTGAGGCTATAAGTTACGGTCGTATCAAACGCGCCCGCAAAGCCGTCATTGGCATCGGCGTCGATGATGACGTCGCCATTCGCGATGGTTTCATCAAAAGATAAAAACTCAAATCCATTCTCAAGCTGGCCGCCAAATTCTGGGCCTATATATTCGACCGCACCCAAATCAAGCGCGCCGTCATCAGAACGGCTTTCACCATTTGCATCAAGCGGCAACCCTTCCATCGTATCAAGGTCGCCATCAAGATCGGCTAAATCGGGATAAAGCTCTATGAGATTTCCTCTGCCTTGGGCATCGCTTCCGCTGATGAGGTTGAGCGTTTGTACTGGACCGCCATTATCGGCCAAAACATTGTCGCCGAAGACAAATTCGAAGAACGTTGATTCAATAAAGAAGGTGTCGTTATAAATACTCGTACCGAAAATATTTCCGCCTTGTAGATCTGGAAAAGTCGTTTCTGTAAAGAAATCTTGTCCCTGACCGCTCGCGGAGTTACCTGTCATAATCGAATTTGCAATGGTCGGTATGGGGCCAGAATCGTAAATACCGCCTCCTTGACCCGCGGTATTAAGCACGATTGTCGAGTTTGAGATGGTCTCAAAGCCATTGGCAAACAAACCGCCACCCAAGCCGCCTGCGTCATTTTCATAGAGCGTCGATTGGATGAGGAACAGCGTGCCAATATTTAAAATCGCGCCGCCATCCGAGCCCGCTGAGTTATTGTCGAGCGTAGAACTTATGAGAGTAAGATCACCTGCATTCGCAATCGCGCCGCCGCTTTGTGTAACCGTGCTGCCTGTGAATGTGAGATGAGTGCCCAAAACGGTTGTGCCATTATTGACAATAAGCGCGCCGCCATTATCGCCGCCGCCGCCCGTAAAGTTCAGCGACATCAATTGGTGCTCACCGCCCGATAGGTCTAAAATCGTTGTACTACCTGACCCTGAAAGCGTGATGTCAGCAGCGTTGTCGCCGTCAATATCCCCATCAATAGTCACGTCACGAGATGTTGTGACGGCCCCTAAGAGTAAATTAATCGTGCCGCCAGACAGGCTGCTGTCAAATGTGATTGTGCCACCGTCGCGCACGACATTAACGGCCTCGCGGAACGAGAGATCACCTGCGCTGTAATCTCCGTCATCTTCATCAGCCAGCGTGCTGACGACAACATTTTGCGCGAGCGTATATTCAGACGCCCCGATATCAAGTGTGTTTACGACGCGGCTATTGCCTGTCCCGTCACGTGACCACGCCTCTGTAACATCACCGTCGCCGTCAAGGTCTTCACTATCCACAGGAAGAGCGGCGACATTACCTGCGCCGATAAGCGCGCTATTAGCTTCGAGCAAGAGTGTCTCAACTGTTCCGCCGTAGTCGCCGAGCGCGCCAAGACCTGCGTCGCCACCATTGATGATGTTGCCACCATTATCCGTTGTCAAAACAACAGTTGAACCAAAGAAGCTATTGGTCGCAATGATATTGGGTTCACCGCCAACATCGTTTTGCGTTAGACCTGTTGTTGAAATATTCTCGGCAATAACGGAGTTTGTGAGAATAAGATCATCACTCTCATCGACGTTTAGACCACCCCCACGAAACTCAGCTTCGTTACCGACAAATGTACTATTGTGTATTGTGATTGTTGACGCGATCGACGAAAGCCCGCCGCCCGCTTCGGCACTCAGATTATTTGTGACAGTCGATCCGATGATGGTGGTTTCGCCGAAACCTGCAACACCAATGATATAGATACCGCCGCCGAGTGAAAAAGATTCGTTATCCGCCACCAGCGAGTTAATCATCGTAAATGTTTGACCGTCGTCTTGCTCAATCGCAATTCCGCCGCCGTATAGAGAATATCCGCCGAGAATAGAGCTATCGCGAATGGTCAGGGAGTTAATCTCGCGTGCAAAGATATTACCGCCATAGATATAACCCGTACCGCCTGTCATCGTGAGACTGTTGAGAACCACATCAGCGTCAAAGTCTTCCATGTAAAAAATGCGCTCATCTGCGGTCACAGATGTCAGTGTGATATCAGCAACATTGTCTCCGTCTACATCACCATCAATTGTGAGGTCGGTTGTGATTGTGAGCTCTGAAGTGAGATCAATCGTGCCGCCTGCCAAAGACGCATCAAAAACGATTGTATCTGCGGAAGAATTTCCATTGGCCATAATGATAGCTTCCCGCAGCGAAAGCTTGCCGTCATTAGCATCAACAACATCATCCAATGTATCAACTGTATAAATAGCCATAGCTGTCTCCCAGGGTCCCTGTCCCGCGATTAAGGGCTAAATTGTAAAATGTGGTTTATAAATATAGTTAATGGGCATTAATATGTAGCGACGTTTTGGGTCGGTATTGGCATAGCGGCATTTTGAGCCTCACCTGTTTTGCTTTTAGCGACGATTTTGAAGGCTTCACTGCCTGGCATATCGCGCCAAAAAGCGAGCTTACTATAACGTTCAAATAAATCAGGCGGGAGAATAGATTTGCGGGGTCTAGGTGCCACGATTTTATGGACACGGTGCAGCCCGCTTAAACCTAGCCCGGTGTCAAATTTCGGCGCGTCATAGGTCACATTTTCAAAATCATGCGCAAATGGCCCCTCGCCCAAAAATTCATATAGCAGTTTTATGACGTCCTTCGGACGCGCCGCAAGAAGGTCATATTCGACAATCACAAGACGGTTTGCAAATTCGCTATAAGCGGCCTCGCGCAGAGCGTGCCACGGAAAGCCAACCAGACGTGTTGCGCCTGCCAATGCTTCCACGCGTGTGTATACGGTCGCGCGTTCGGCGGAGGACTGAAATAAACGCGTCTGTTCAAAAGCGTTCTTTCTAAATTGTCGTTCCATCGAGTCCATAATCCAAGCCACATCACGCACACAGCATATCACTTTGGTTTCTGGATATAATGCCATAAGTACGGGCAGATTCGCCGTCCATGCACGGTTAGTATCAAATATTACTGGCTCATCATGTGCGCCGTAAAAACTGTTAAATATCCCGCGCAGCAGGCGTTGACGGCCGCCGTCATCTATCAAGTTTGACAGCTCTGATCCCGCTGCAAATTGTGCAAGAATAGTTTCAAATAAATTCGCCACTGGACTGGTCATGCCTGCATGAAAACGTGGATTTTGACGCAAAATAGCCGAGAGTAATGTCGAGCCAGATCGTGGCAATCCTGCAATAAAATAGGGCGTTTTTGATGTCGTCGTTTGTGCCATCGGCCTTCCGTCTCCGCGCGTGAGATATACGTTCTCTTAGGGCGTAAGGTGGCGGAGTTGAGATAGCGTTAAAGCCAGTCCAGAACGTGTAAACATAAATATCACCTAGGGTAAGGCTGCTTCTCGCTCCAACAAAAAACCGCCCTTCCCATGCGGGAAGAGCGGCTTTGGTTTTGAAAAAAGCGGTGAGGCTATTTCTTCAAAAGATCACGAATTTCAGCCAGAAGCACTTCATTCGCTGGCGGAGCCTCTGGTGCTTCTTCTTCAGCTTTTTTCGCTTTGTTCATGCCTTTGATAAGCAAGAACAGAACATAAGCCAGAATTAAGAAAGCAATCATAGCGTTGATGAATGAGCCATAGCTGATGGCTGCGCCAGTGCCTTCGATTGCTGCGCCAGACGCGTCAAGCTGTGCAGGTGACAAGACAATTTTCTTTGCGCTGAAGTCAAGGCCGCCACTGAAGTGACCGATAACTGGCATAATAACGTCTTCGATAAGTGATTTGAT
>CALLME010000049.1 GCA_938007945.1 uncultured Caulobacterales bacterium | reverse complement strand
TTTATACGCCCTTCGAGATTGATGACCTCTCCAGTAGATTTTATTTGCGGGTAACGTGTCGCCGCCAATGCAAATGAACTATCTTCGCCGCTATGACAATTCGCGCAACTCGACCCGTTCTCGGTCGAACTAAATAACCTCCCCCCGCGGTCTACCCAGAGCATGGCAGGGTTTTCAAACGGATCGTCTTGTAAGGCTCGCGTTTGTGGAGTGAGGAAATCATAGCCTGATTTGACCTCTGAAAGGGCCGTTTGAGACGCGTCCTTTTGAGGTTTGTTTTGGGGTGAACAGGCATACAAAAACGTGAATGAAATAGCTAAGAGCCAAACCCATTTCGTATATCTCGAAATCATGTGACTTTAATTTCAGTGCTGTCTTCAAAAACCTCACCCGTTTGTTCTGTCCAACGAAAAACTAAAGTCCCACTTTCTGTCGCGCGGGTATAGAACGTCAAAATGGGATTTGCCGAGACGCCAGGGTGAAAATCTGCGCGGAAAATTTCTTCATTGTCGTAGAGGCAGACAAATTCTGTGAGGATTTTACGCGGGATAGTTTCGCCTTTTTCATCGCGCCGATAACCGCTTTCCATTTTGTGCTGGATGAGCGCCTTCAACTCAATTACGTCGCCTTTGCGAGCGGTCTTAGGGGCTTTGATACGAATAGATGTACTCATTTTCAGCTCCTATAAGATGATGCAGGCGGCGACGGTGACAAAGCTATTGGCGCTCGCCCGGTAGAGTGAGCCGTCACTCATCTGCGCGATTGCGTGGACGTTTTGTGTACCCGCCAAGCGGATGCGACCATTCACTTTCGCGCGACCCGAACGCGGCGAGAGGTGATAGGTCGCGATAAGCGGAATAGGATTACGTTCAGAGAAGATAGCAATTTTTGTGACGTGATTATCCTCCGTCATCGGGCTGTCGACCTCGACTTCAAACGGCACAGAGAACCCATTTTCTGATAAGGCGGGAATGGTCAGTTTCACCTTCGCCTCTGCTATATCGCCGTTTCCAAACATGGCTTTAATGGCAGCTTCCATGCCGTTACCCGCGCCAAACACAGGCAAGGCATAAGCGGATGCCCCGAGCGCAGACGCGCCAAGTAATAGTTGTCTGCGATTTAAAACGACAGGCGTCATCCGCTCTCCTTTAGCGAAGCAAGATAAGCGATAATATCTTCTATGTCTTGGGCGGAGAGCAGTGTTTGCCCGACATAATCGCCCCCCACTTGGTTGAGATTATCTTTGCGGTAATAGGGCGGCATGGTTGTGCCGGGTTTGACACTGTCATAATCGACAATTCGCAAACGCATTTGCGCAGGGGTCAAGCGAGAGCTGACATAGGTTAGATCAGGGCCGACATTGCCTTGGAATTCCGCGGTGAGGCTCTCTACCTGATGGCATAAAATGCAATGCCCGCCCTCGCGTGCTGCGAATATAATTTCGCCCCGCAGCGCGTCTCCAATTTTGTTTTCAAGAGGTGCGTTTATAGCGTCCACTGACACCTCGTTACAGGCCGCTAAAAAACATCCGAGAATTATTAAAAGCGCTCTCACCCAAACGCCTCACGCACCGCATTACTAAACCAGGCGAGGGCTTGCTCTGACTCAGCTTGGCGAATGTCGTTTGAGCCTTCAATCAAGCTTGTGCCACCTGCCCCTGCTATGGGTGACAATATTCCTGTACTATTTCCATAAACACCTGTGATGGAAACCGCGCTTTCAGGGGCGACGAACGAGTAGCACGTGTTTGTCAGGACAGTGGGTTGCGGCGTTAGGCCCGCAATTGAGCGCGCGATATGTAAGGCCACCAACTTCCCTTGCAGTCCTGCCGAGAAAGCGGATTTCGGCATGGGGTTCGCAATTGCCGCATCGCCAATAACGTAAATATCTTTTTGTAATTGAGACTCAAAATTTTCGCCATTAATCGGGCACCAGCCAGAGGCGTCAGTCAGCCCCGCATGCTGCGCGATCATGGCGGCTTTTTGCGGCGGGATGATATTGGCGACATCGGCGAAATGCGTTTCAAAATCTGTCCGAATTTCACCAGATTCCGCATCAACACCAATGACGGCGCCGTCATCCGAGCGCCCACGCCATTCAATCATATTGCCGTAATGCTCAGCCCATGCGGCTCGGAAAAGGTCCTGTTTTGAAAAACTGTCCTTCGCGTCATAAACGATAACTTTAGATTTGGGTTTATAAGTTTTGAGATAGTGCGCCACTATACTTGCGCGTTCGTAGGGTCCTGGTGGACAACGGTACGGGCCGCTCGGCGCGCTGATAATCACGGTGCCGCCATCTGCCATAGCGGCGAGTTGGCGTTTTAACAAAAGCGTTTGCGACCCGCCTGTCCAAGCATGAGGCATGACGTCCGCAGCTATCTCATCGTACCCCTCAACCGCGTTCCAACGCATATCAATGCCTGGGGACATGATAAGGTAGTCATAATTAAATAGCTGACCCGACTCGACGGACACAGTTTTTTTGACGGGGTCAATGTCGCGCGCATAGTCATGGATGACTTTGATGCGTGACATATTTTCGTAATTAAATGTCTGCGCTTCCATGTCTCGCAATCCCCCAATCACGAGATTTGAAAGCGGACACGCCATGTAAGTTTTCTTGGGTTCAATGAGAGTGATTGAAAGCGTTTTATCGAAATGGCGTAGATAGCTCGCCGCCGTGGCACCACCAAACCCGCCACCAATAATCACAACGCGCGCCCGCGTTTTAGCACTGCCCAGCAAAGGCAATGCGGCTAGTCCTACCGCAGTTTGCAAAGTTTGTCGCCGCGTAAATTTAGTCATAGTCTTGACCAATATAATCCGCAATCAAATCTATATCTTCATCACTATACCCACGCATCAAGCGGTGCATGACCGTTTCTCCCGTATTGTCAGATTTATAGTCGCGGAGTGAGGCGCGTAAATCATCAGACGTCCAGCCCGACAGGCTCGGCATGGCACCACTTGCGTCTTCGCCGAGATGGCAAGAGGTGCAGGCAAGGGCAAGTGACGTACCGCGCGAAACGATTTCGTGGGCTTCACTATTGCTTGGCTCCGCATTTCCGCACCCCGCCAAAAAACAGACGCTAATAATTAAATAGGCACCCTGTCTCACGTGCGGAGGTTCTGATCCTTGATCGGTAATTGACGCA
>CALLME010000048.1 GCA_938007945.1 uncultured Caulobacterales bacterium | reverse complement strand
GGCTCGGCGTATGTATGCTGACCGTACATGGCCGCACGCGCTGCCAATTTTATGAAGGTGACGCCGATTGGGAGATGGTCGGCAAGACTGTGCGCGCCGTAGATGTGCCAGTTTTTGTAAATGGGGATATTCAAACGGGCGAAGACGCCGTTCAAGCACTGGAGCAATCAGGCGCGGCGGGTGTGATGGTCGGGCGCGGCCTTGTCGGGCGACCATGGGCGCTGCGCGAAATTATCGCAAAAGTAAACGGCGAACCGACGCCAGAGCCGCTGTCGGCTGATGACATGGCTGATGTCGCGACGTCTCATTATCAATATACGCTTGATTTTTATCCTGTGCGTAAAGGCTTGCGTGTCGCGCGCAAGCATGTCGCAGGATATATCAATCATGCCCCACAACTTGGCGAAGACCAACGCAGCGCATTGAGAGCCGAGCTTTGCCGCACTGAGGACACAGAGCGGGTCTTGGAGGGTTTGCGCGATATTTATCTGCGCCCCGACGCGCTTAAGGTGGCGGCATGATTGGCGAATTTGTTCCAGATGCACTTGCCGAAGACTTGCCAACGCCTGTTTTTATTTTTGGAGGCATTGACCTTGATATAAGATGGCTCAATCAAATGTCTGAGGAATGGTTAGGTCAGTCTGCGAGAGCCGTATTGGGACGCTCGCTTACTGATTATTTACGCGCAGCTGATGACATTATATCGGCCGCGAAACGGTGTGAGCAGAACCAAACAGCGGTCTCTTTGCGCGGCTTTATTGTGATGCGCAGAGACGCTGCGGATGAGCGCTGTCACATCACTCTATTCCCAACGCAAGGACGCATTGGCATGATGATTTCACTTTTGGCAACACAGCCAAATGACACGAAATCAAATGAACTGGCAGTCTCTGCCATGGGACGGATGTTGGCGCATGAAATTAAAAACCCGCTAGCGGGCATTCACGGTGCCGCGCAACTTCTCAGTGATGATGTGACCTCTGATGAAGGACGAGCCCTGATTAAACTCATCGCGTCAGAGACTGACCGTATCCGACGTTTGACCGATCGCATGGAGACGCTCGGCGACCGAAATCCTGAAAATTTAAGCCTTGTCAATATACATGAAGTGCTAAGAGACGCGCGCAAACTTGTGCAGTCATCTTCTGAGCACGACATTGTTTTCTCAGAGAGTTATGACCCGTCACTTCCAGAAACGCTCGGCGACCGTGATACGCTGATGCAAGCGATACTCAACGTTATCAAAAATGCGAGCGAAGCGATTATGACGACGGAAGATGCGGGAGAAATAAAACTTGAAACTGCGTTTCGGGCAGGTGTGTCACGAAAAATGCCATCTGGCGCAAAAGGGCCAGGCCTACCGATTGAGATACGGGTCATTGATAATGGACCTGGTATTCCGGCCACAATCAGAGACCAAATATTTCAGCCATTTGTAACCAATAAGCCCTCTGGCCAAGGGCTTGGACTTGCGCTTGTGGCTAAAGTTACGGCGGCGCATAGTGGACTTGTCGAAGTGCAATCTCGCCCAGGCAAAACAGTTTTTTCAATTCTACTCCCCATGCTAACGGAAGAGGACCAGAGTTAGATGAAATACGAAATTTTACTCGCTGATGATGACGATAGTGTACGCCTTGTTTTGTCCAAAGCGCTGAGCCGCGCAGGGCATACAGTGAAAGCAACAGATAATGCCGAAACGCTCGTGCGCTGGGCCGTAGCGGGGCAGGGCGATATTGTCGTGACAGACGTTATGATGTCAGGCCGCGAAGTGTTTGAACGTCTGCCCGAGATTTCGCAGGCTCGACCGCAAATGCCCGTCATTGTGATTAGTGCCAATAATACGGTCAATACGGCGCTCAAATCAGGTGAGCATAAAGTTTTTGAGTATATCCCAAAGCCGTTTGAACTTGACGATGTGACCAATGCCGTTGCGCGCGCAGGGCAGAGTGTGAACCCGCGCAAAGCCCGCCTTAGCGCCGAGCTTGGAAAGCTACCGATGATTGGGCGGAGTGCGGCTATGCAACCTGTTTACCGCGCCGTGTCTCGCTTTGCATCGGGCGATTTACCTGTCCTGATTTCAGGATCTGTCGGGACAGGGAAAGACTTGGTCGCGCGTCTGCTGCATGATGGTGGACCCCGTCGCAAACGTCCTTTTCTGCGGAATACAGACTTTTCCAACACGTCTCTCACTCTGCAAAAAGTAAATGGCGGCGACATATATATTGATGAAATTGCAGAACTCTCTCCGCAACAACAAGAGGGGTTGCTCGATGTTATGACTGAGGCTGAGTATATTCCTATAACCAATAGACCGCGTGTCTTGTCAGCGACGCGTAAGGATTTGCGCCGTCTCGCGGCCGCAGGAGAGTTTCGAGATGATCTTCTGTTTCGGATTAATGTGGCGGAAATCAGAATACCAGATCTCGACCAACGTGACCGCGATACTTATGAACTGGCTGAGAGCTTTCTATCACAAAGCTCACCAGGTCAAAATCGTCGCTTTGAGACTGAAGCGCTCGATGTGCTTCACCGCCATAGCTGGGACGGAAATGTCAGAGAGCTTGAGAATCTCGTGCGCAGACTGTCTGTTCTCTATTCTGATGACGTCATAACAGCGGATATGGTGCTGCAGGAATTTTCAAAAGACATCGTCTCGAACACGTCTCCCGAAGATAGTCAGAAACTGACGGGTCTCCTTGAAGATGCCTGCCGACAACTTCTCAATACCTCAGTGCCAAAGGAAGGCGAAGAGAGCCATTACCAATCTGCCTTGGCTTGGGTAGAGCGACCGTTAATTGTGGAAGCTCTGCGAATTACCGGTGGCAATCGCGCGAAGGCGGCTGACCGTCTTGGTATACATCGCAATACGCTGCGCACGCGTTTACGCACGTTAGATATCGATTAGGGAGATCCACGGTCAAACTCAGGCGAAATAGTCATAAAGCGAGGCGAGCAAACTGTTGATAATTAGCAACACTGTGCTAAACAAGTAACAGTTTGCGACTCGCAAGGATCGCGCCACCTATTGGATTTATGGTTGAGCTAGCAAATGCTGTCGACAGGTCTGCCTTGCCTCTTGGGGCAAAGCGGGACACGCCCATCAATAAAAACACGGCGCGTCACGCCCGTTATGAGCAGAAGGGGCGTGTGCGACGAGGGCCGAGCTTTGAGCGCCTGCGTAATCCGCCGCGCTTCGCGTCAAATGCACTTTTAGGACTACTATTTGCGCTCTCGACCTCATTAGTTGTTATTGGCATTTTCTTCGCTTTGTCGGGCGACACAGAGCGCACTGTGCAGGCGCTTCCTATTTTGCAATTTAATCTCGTTCTGCTTGCCGTTCTCGTGATTGTTATGGGGGGGCAGCTTTGGAATATTCTCTTCTCAGGCAAAAGCCGTCGCTCGGCACCGCTACTGCACCGTCGCTTCGTGCTCGTCTTTTCACTCGCGGCGCTCATTCCTGCCATACTCGTCGGGGCGTTTTCGACAACGCTGATTAGTCGTAATATCAGTGAAGTCGTGGGGGGCTCTAACCGCGTTTATATGGAGGAGGCGCGTACCTTTCTAGATAGTTACCTCGCGGATGAACGACGCGCCCTTATCCGCGACACGGGCACGCTTAAGCGACGCCTAAACGGCTCACCTGCTCTGCTAGATAATCGCGTAACGAACACAGCAAGACTAGGTGTAGAACGGCTCAGCCTTGGATTTGACGAGGTCTTTTTGATGACCCGCGACGGCATGATTTTAATGCGCTCTCAAAGTGGTCAAGCGCCTGATATGCGCGTCCCTGTACGCTCTGCGTTTGAAGCCGTGCGCAACGGCGAAATGGCATTTAGTCAACGCGATGATATTAATTATCTTGCCGTGCTGACAGAGCTTGAGACTTATGCGGGCGTTTACTTATATGCAGGGCGTTATCTGCGATCTAATTCCAAAGTGCTGTCGTCTATCTCTGGAATTGATGCCTCTGAAAAAGCACTGGACGGCTATATTGCGGATCAAAACCGTATTGAGCGCGTCTTTGCGCTGACGTTTTTTGAAACGGTTTTAATCATATTAACAGCTGCCGTTTGGCTCGGTATTATGCTCGCTAATCGTATTATTGATCCCCTTGGTCGTCTCGTAGACGCGGCTGAACAAGTGCGCGACGGCGACCTTAGCGCGCGCGTGAATGTGCAGCGCGATTGGGGCGAAATGAGCGACCTTGGTTCAGCCTTTAACCGCATGACGCAGCAGCTTTCAAGCCAACGTGACGAGCTTATTCGCGAGCATGATATCTCAGAGCAGCGACGTCAATTCTCCGAAGCTGTGTTGTCTGGCGTGCGCGCAGGCGTGGTGGGTCTTTCGCAAGAGGGCCGCATTACACTCGTCAATACGTCTGCCGTACGCCTACTCGGTATGGGGTCAGAGACGATGTTAGGCCAACCTGTTGAGACTGTTTTGCCAGAGTTTGCTTCGGCCTTTAAAGCGGCGCGCGAAGATGTTCATAACGCCGCCGAAGATCAAGTGAGTTTTGAAACGCTGAACGGAACGCGAAATTTTGATCTACGTGTGTCGGCCTATTTGGGGGCGCGCAAAGATACCGGCTGGGTGCTGACATTTGATGATATGACGCGCCTTGTCGCAGCGCAGCGACATTCGGCTTGGCGCGAAGTCGCGCGCCGCATTGCGCATGAGATTAAAAACCCGCTGACGCCCATCCAGCTTTCTGCTGAACGGTTGCAACGAAAATACTCAGACAAAAATCTCGCGGATCAAGACGTCTTTGATAACTGTACACAAACAATCATTCGTCAAGTCGGTAGTCTTGAGCGCATGGTGGATGAGTTTTCCGCCTTTGCTCGTATGCCAGCGCCAGAATTTGAACGCGTCGATTTGCGTGCGCTCTTGGATGATGTGGTCTTTGAACAACGCGTGGCTTTTCCTGACGTGCGGTTCAGTTTTGGTCGCCCCTCACAAGACGCAATTGTGCTTTGTGATGCCCGACTGATTTCGCAAGCCCTGGCCAATATTATCAAAAATGCAAGCGAGTCGATTGCGCGCCGCCAAGACAGCGAGAGCGGGCCAGCGAAAGGGGGTCACATTGATATTTCGGTCATCGCTACCCCGGAGTCGTTTGAACTTCATATAGTTGACGACGGGACGGGCTGGCCGCTGCCTGACAAAGAGCGTTTGCTAGAGCCTTACGTGACTACGCGCGAGAGCGGGACGGGCCTTGGTCTCGCTATTGTGCAGCGCGTTGCCGAAGATCACGGCGGCTATATTCGCCTCGCTGACCGCATTGATGGCCTGACGGGGGCCGAATTTATTTTCTCACTTCCGAAAGCTGAGACTTTGACTGAGTTATCACCTGAAACGCCGTCTGTTATCATTAGAACTGAAAGTCGCGACTATGAAATATGATGTCTTAATTGTTGAAGATGAAGACGATATCCGCGATATGATTGCGGGTATTCTGGAGGATGAAGGCTACCAAGTCAGGCAAGCCGCTACGTCTGAAGAGGCGCTTGATGCTATGAAGACCCGCGTGCCAAATCTGGTCGTGCTTGACGTGTGGTTGAAAGGGAGCTCAATGGACGGGATTGAACTGCTTGACCGTGTCAAAGTGAATACGCCGAGCTTACCCGTTATCATCATCTCAGGTCACGGCACGGTTGAGACGGCCGTGTCCGCCATTCGCAAAGGCGCATTTGATTATATCGTTAAGCCCTTCAAAGCTGAAAAACTCCTCGTCACAGTCTCTCGCGCGCTCGAAAATGCGCGGCTACGACAAGAAAATGAAGAACTAAAAGGGCGCGCGACAAGCGATAATCAACTTGTCGGACAGTCGCCTTTAATAGCGCAACTTCGCCAGAAAGTTTCGCGTATTGCCCCGACCAATAGCCGCGTCCTCATCACAGGGCCTAGCGGGTCGGGTAAAGAACTTATTGCGCGCCTGCTGCACGGTGAATCTGGGCGTGCAACGGGGCCGTTCAAGGCTGTAAATGCCGCCTCAATGGTGCCTGAAAGGGTCGAGGAAGAACTATTCGGTTCTGTCTCAGATGACGGGCAGACAAAAACAGGGCTGCTTGAGAAAGCGCATAACGGCACGCTTTATCTGGACGAAGTCGCCGATATGCCGATGGAAACGCAAGGTAAATTGCTGCGCTTGCTTGTTGAGCAACGCTTTCAGCGTGTCGGTGATACGGATGATGTGCAGGTTGACGTGCGGGTGATAACATCAACATCGCGCGATCTTGAAAAAGAGGCCAAGCTGGGCCGTTTTCGCGAAGACCTCTATCATCGCCTTAACGTTATGCCGCTTGAAGCCCCGCCGCTTGCGACTCGCCGAGAAGATATTCCTGATCTTGTCAGTTACTTTATTGAACGCCTTGCGGCTTCGACGGGACTTCCCGCGCGTGAAATTGGAGAGGACGCCATGGCCGCGCTCCAAGCTCATGACTGGCCAGGAAATGTGCGCCAGCTCAGAAATAATGTTGAACGGCTTTTGATTTTAGCAACGGGTGATCCGTCACAACCCATTACACTCAAAACTTTGCCCGCTGAAGTCAGCGTTGTACGCGGCTCAGGCGGTGGGTCAGAGAATGAGAAGATTATTGCCATGCCTTTGCGAGACGCACGCGAACATTTTGAGCGCGAATATCTACAGGCGCAAATTGAACGCTTTGGCGGGAATATCTCGCGCACTGCGTCTTTTGTGGGTATGGAACGTTCGGCTTTACACAGAAAGTTGAAGTCTTTGGGCGTAAATGCCAATAATCGCGATGACGATTAGACAGGCGTGATTTTGCGGTCTAATTTGCCGTAAGAGGACCTTATTATGAGAGTTATCATTTGCGGCGCAGGCCGGGTCGGAAAAGGGATTGCGGCACGTCTCGCGGCGGAAGGCAACACGGTGACCGTTGTTGATTTGTCCCAAGAATTAATCCGACAAATTACGACGGAATATGATGTACGCGGCCTTGTCGGGCACGGGGCCTATCCAGACATGCTGGCCCGCGCAGGCGCAGAGTCAGCAGAAATGATTATTGCCGTTACCTATTCAGACGAAGTCAACATGATGGCGTGCCAGATTGCGCACTCTCTCTTTAGCGTACCGACGAAGGTCGCGCGGGTACGGGCGCAAAACTATCTCGCGAGTGAGTGGAACGATTTATTCTCAACGGATAATATGCCCATTGACGTGATTATTTCTCCCGAGGTTGAGATTGGACGCTCTATTTTACGCCGCATCAATACGCCTGGTGCGTTTGACGTGGTGCCTTTTGCGGATGGCCGTGTGCAGTTGATCGGAATTCGGATCACAGAAGACACTCCGATTATCAGCACGCCCCTACATCAGATTACTGACCTTTTTCCAGGTCTTCATGCGGTTGTTGTCGGAATTAAACGGGACGGCGGCATATTTGCGCCAACGGGTGAGGATACCTTAAATCCGGGCGATGAAGCCTATGTTATTACGCTCGCAGAACATGCGCCGCGCTTGCTTGAGATTATTGGCAATACCAAACAAAAGGCGCGTCAGATTGTGATTATTGGCGGTGGCAATATCGGGGCTTATGTCGCGGGGGAGCTCGAAAAGATAGCGGGCGTAAGAGTACGAGTGATTGAGCGCGACAAAGCCCGCGCTGAAAAAGCCGCCGAGTTTTTGCGTAAAACAGTGATTTTGAACGGCGACGCGATGGACGCCTCTATCCAAGAAGAAGCAGGTGTGGCCACGGCTGAACTCGTCCTATGTCTTACAGATGATGACAAAACGAATTTGCTGTCTGCCGTTTTGGCCAAGAAGACGGGGGCAGGGCGAACCGTCGTTCTGGTCAATGAAGAATCTATGCAAGGCGTACGCACAGAATTGGGGGTTGATTTGATAGTTGACCCGCGGGCTACCACTGTATCTTCTATCTTGCGACACGTACGCCGGGGCCGTATTCTTGATGTCTTCTCCATCGAAGAGGGCGAAGCGGAAGTTATGGAAGGCGAAGTGCTCGAAACCTCCCCACTTGCGGGTAAGCCTATTGGCAGCGTTGAGATAGGCGAGGGCATCACCATTGGCGCCGTTATTCATGACGGTCGCGTTCTTTTCCCGACAGGTGATCAGGTTGTAAAGCCGGGTGACAGGCTTGTCCTATTGGCGGAACGCGGGGCTCTAAAATCAGTCGAGCAACTCTTTCGCGTTAGTATGGATTATTTCTAGTCGTGGATGACCCAAGCCGTGGATAAACCAAACTAATGGCGCTCACTCGCATATTCTTATGGCTCGGTAATAGCTTTGTGATGTGTGCCGTTTTAATGGCCGTCACAGCCTTATCTGGAGTCATCATGCTTGAGTTTGGTGAGGCTCTGCGCTTTGCATTTCTCACTGTTTTGACAGGGGTGATTGGGGCCTTATTCATTTTCTCTACGCGAAACACGCCTGCACGTGAAAGTAATTCTGACGCGCTTGCTTTCTTGCTTCTTTTTTGGCTCATCATGCCCATTTTGTTTGCGCTGCCATACGCCGTGTCTCAAGTGACGCCCGGCTTTGCGACGGCTTATTTTGAGGCTGTGTCCGCTGTTACGACGACAGGCGCTTCGACTCTTAGTGCGGATGACCTGCCGAAAACGCTGCTATTGTGGCGTAGTTTACTCCAATGGTTTGGCGGGGTCAGCGCGGCTACCTTTGCCGTGGTCATCCTTGCGGCGCTTAATTTATCAGGCACAGGGGTGCACCGCTCGCGACTTTTTACGCTCAGGACGGGCCAATTATTTGAGCGGCTCATCGGGATAGGACGGGTCGTGCTCGCCGTCTATTTTGGTTTATCTGGGCTTTGCTTTCTGGGCCTGATTATAACAGGTACGCCTGTATTTGACGCGGTTTGTTTATCACTAACGTCAGTATCAACAGGCGGGCTTACGCCGCGGGACGGGCCAATGGCGGCTTATATGGGCCCCGCAAGCGCAATGGTACTGGCCGTGTTCTGTCTTGCAGGCGCGTTCAGCGTGGCCGTGCTCTGGGATATGGTGCGAAAGCGCGGCTGGCGTAATCAATTGAGGCTCATACGCAATATAGAACATCGCGGCGTGATTTTTATTGCAGGCGGTCTTTTGCTCGTGGGGATATTCTTCGCAGGCCCTTTGCAGTTTAGCACGCTATTGCCTGAAGCTATATTTTTCGCCAGTTCTGCGGGATTTGACTACCACGTCATAGGTATCGAAATGCTGCCCCCCGCCATATTGATTGCCGTGGCCCTCATCGGGGGCTCAGCTTTATCCACGACGGGTGGGGTCAAGATGATCCGCATGATTTTGCTTCTTCAACACCTCGTCACCGATCTCAGCCGTTTGCCGCATCCATCGCGGGCCCTGCCAATCATGTTTCGAGGACGCGTGATTCCAGACACGGCCTTTTTATCGATATGGATGTATTTCTTTGGCTATACCCTTGTCCTCTCGCTGGGTATCGCGGCTTTCACCGCCGCAGGTTTAAATCTTGAGACCTCTGTTGCAACCACAGCGGCGTCGCTTGCGAATATGGGGCCGCTTTTATCTGCGACGATGACAGGGACTGAGTTCTCAGATTTTAACGTCTCGCAACAGATGATTGCCGCCGCCATCATGGTCTTGGGACGTGTCGAAGTGCTGACCGTTTTCGCCGCCGTCTCAAGCGTTTTTATGCGCCGCGGTTAACTGACGCTTGTTGAGAAACATTTACGTTTAAATTCTCATAAGTCAATTTAAAGGGGTTGCCACACATCGCAAATCCCCTCAAAACGGCATTGTGGTTTCAGAGCCTGCCGTAAAGAGCAAAGGCCGAGTAAAAGGATATAAAATGTCAGATAAAAGACAAAATCTACAAGACACGTTTTTGAACGCAGTGCGCAAATCGAAAATGCCGCTCACAATTTTCCTCGTCAACGGCGTAAAGCTGCAAGGCGTCGTCACATGGTTTGATAATTTTTGTGTTCTGCTCCGCCGCGACGGACAAATTCAGCTTGTTTACAAACACGCAATTTCAACCATCATGCCATCTGGCAATGTTGATATGTTCCCTCAAGAAGAGGTCAATGAGTAATTCTTGGCCTATGCGGTTGATTTTGGGCGCGTAAACGCCCATTTGCTGCCTCTATGATTACACTTGATGAAAAAATCCAGCGGGCGCTTGTTCTGCACCCGCGCCCGTCGACCATGCCGCAATATGTGGCGGATTACGGCGTAGAAGAAGCCGAAGGCTTAACGGTCGCGCTTCAAGCTGAAGTCGTGGACGCAATTATTGTGCCCTTGCGCGAAATCCGTGCATCAGAATATTTTGGCAAGGGTAAAGTCGCCGAGATCAAAGCGATGGTGAAGGCTGATAAAATTGATTTTGTCGTCGTGAATTCCTCTATCAGCCCCATTCAGCAACGGAACCTTGAAAAAGCGTGGAACTGCAAAGTTGTGGACCGTACGGGACTTATTCTCGAGATTTTCGGTCTGCGCGCCGCGACGAAGGAAGGGACACTCCAAGTTGAGCTTGCCCGCCAAGCCTATGAACGCTCTCGCCTTGTACGCACTTGGACTCACTTGGAACGCCAACGCGGGGGTGCAGGTGCCATGTCAGGCCCGGGTGAAACGCAGATTGAAAGTGACCGCCGCCAAGTCATGGATAAAATGCTTAAGCTCGAAAAAGAGCTCGAATCTGTGCGCCGCACACGTGGGCTGCAACGCCAGAAACGCCAGCGCGCTCCAGAAAAAGTGGTCGCGCTTGTTGGCTATACCAATGCGGGGAAATCGAGCGTGTTTAACATCCTCACAGAAGGCGGCGTACTGGCCAAAGATATGCTTTTCGCCACGCTAGATACAACGCATCGCATTATGCCACTGCCGAGCGGAAAGCCTGCCGTTTTGTCTGATACTGTGGGGTTCATTGCGGATTTGCCGACAGCATTGATCAGTGCGTTCCGCGCGACACTCGAAGAGGTCAAAGAAGCTGATTTGCTCGTCCATGTGCGCGACATCGCCGACCCGCTATCGGAAGCGCGCGCGAAAGATGTTACCGATGTGCTCGACCTGATTGAGGCGGGGCCGCAACATGGGCAGCCGATGATTGAGATGTGGAATAAAGCAGACCTCCTTTCAGATGAAGATCAGGCCCAACTCAAAGAACGCGCTGTCGCCTCACAACAATTTGATGCACAGACTTCGGCCTATCTCGCAAGTTGCTTAACGGGTGAGGGCGTGCAGGATTTGCTGCAAGGTATTGAGAAAGCGCTATCTGAGGGCGATGAAGTTATTGATGTGCGCATT